>JAZRBC010000057.1:0-22080 GCA_045634905.1 Akkermansia sp. | reverse complement strand
GCCGGTGATAACCGCACCGGCAACCCCTACGTGGACTGCGGCGACCATCCCGGTGCCGCCATGATTCAGCTCATGAACCACATCGGGTTTGACCTCTCCGCCCTCGGTAATCACGAGTTCGATGCCGGCGCTGCCGCCATGGCCTACTGCATCGATACTGCCGACTTCGAGTTTGTGAGCGCCAACGTGTTCCCCACTGACAAGCTCGGGGTGAACCTGAAGCCCTACAAGATTTTTGAACGCAACGGCGTGCGTATCGGCGTGCTCGGTCTGCTGCAGGTGGATGCCTCCGGTCGCCCGGACGCCCACCCGGACCAGTGCAAGGGCTTCAGCTTCATTCACCCGCTGGAGCTTGCCCCGCACTACCGCTACCTGCGCAGCCAGTGCGATATCCTCATCCTGCTCACCCACATCGGGTTTGAGACCGACATTGAGCTTGCCCGCATTTTCCCCGAGGCAGATGCCATCATCGGTGGCCACAGCCACACCCGCGTGGACAACGGACACATGGAGAACGGAGTGCTGGTCACGCAGACGCAGAACAAGCTCAAGTACATTACCCGCCTTACTTTTGAGGTGGAGGACGGCAAGGTGCTCGCCAAGAAGGCAGAGCTGCTGCCGCTGAAGGAATACGAGGCGGATGCGAAGACTGCAGCCATGGTCGAGCAGCTCAAGGCACAGCCCTTCTTCAAGCGCCAGCTCACCACGGTGAAGCGCAACATCACCCGCCGCGAAAGCATGGGCTGCATGATGGCCGACGCCATCCGCAGCTGCGTGAAGACCGACATCGCCATTGTCAACATGGGCAACGTGCGTCTGGATTCCTTTGCTGCAGGTCCCCTCACCGTGGCCGATGTCTACAGCCTTGACCCCTTCGGCAACGATACCATCTGCATGACCGTGACCGGCGCAGAGCTCATCCGCGTACTGGAAAACATCACCCAGAACGACGACCACGGCGCTCCCTGTGTGTCCGGCATGAGCTACAAGTCCGTATGGCCGGCCGGTGCCGACCGCATGCGCGTGACTTCCGCCAGCCTGGAGGACGGCACCCCGATTGACCCCGAAGGTCGCTATACCCTGGCCATTAACTCCTACCTCTGCGCCACCACAGAGAACATGCCAGCCGATCCCGGTGTCTCCGCCCAGACCGATGGTGCCTCCTGCATGCTGAAATATCTCGAGACCAAGGACGAAATTGACTACGAGGGAGTATCCCGGGTAGAAGCTACCAAAGAATAAGTCTCTTCCCTGCAAGTGTTCCAAATGAAGCAGACCCTTCTGACGCTCGTTTTATTATCGGCTCCTGCACTTCTGGCCCAGGGGCCGTCAGACATAGCTGACCATACCGTGCGCATTCAGATGACTGGTGCTCAGGTGGCACGCTCTGCCATGTACCAGACGGAGACACTCCCATGGCATACATGGAAGGAAATCACCGATTTCGTCATTGATTTCCCGGCAAGCGCTTCCTTCACCACCACAGCGCAGTACAGTGTCAACCTCAGCAAGGATTTGACCGTCAGCTATCACCCGGACACGTCCAAGGGAAAAGCTTATGTAAAACTGGAAGGTGCGGATTTAAGCGTGCTTATCACCCTCACCTACACGGGCGACAGCTCCGGCACCGCAGAAATAGCGTGGCATGAGGCCGGTGATACCCGCCATATCCGCAACACCACCTTCACGATTCATCAGGAGGCCGACAATACCTCTTTCGTTAAACTGCCGGAAGAAGTCATTGCACGCGACCCGGATATGTGGAACGACGGGCTGGCTGATATCCTGAGGGAAATAGAAACAACACACTACAAGAGCGCCTCAGACAAATTGTACCAGAAGCGCCTGGCAAGTCTGTTGCCGCTGGTGATGATGGCGCATGATGCATCCTACACCAACCCCGACTACAAAGGGAACACGGCACTGCACTATGCCTGCGGGCTCAGTCATGTAAAACTGGTCCGGTGGCTGGTGGACCACGGCGCGGACATGCAGATTTCCACAGAGAAAGGAGCCAGTATCGATGCCTGCATCGGTGGTGAAAACGCGGCAGAAATCAAAGCCATTCTGCAGGAAGCCCGCGCCTGGCGAGATGCCCCCTATCAAGGTCCGAAAGTAGATGAGGCCGTGGCTCGCGAAGCTGCTGATTATTACGATGTAGCCTTTGCCGGTGTTGAAATGGAAAAGCCTGACTATGCATTCTCCATCAAGGATGCAAATGATGAACGCCTGGCCCGTATACTCTACCGCTACATCAAAGACGACAACGGCATATACAGCCTCGGCTTATGCCCCACGGATATGACCGCGCTCAGCCTTGCCCGCGTGCTGAATGCCAAAGTGACGGAAGATCAATTCGTGGAGGACATCATGCGAGAACTGACCAACCGGCGCTATTACATGCAACGCGTATACCGACTGGATAGTTTTGCCCTGTCTCACCTTCCGCACATGATTCTGACCCGCGAAGACGAAGGGATGGACTACGATGCCACGAGTGCCGTCTACCGCGCTGCCCGCGAGGGTAATGTAGAGCTGGTACGCTGGCTCATCAGCAACGGGGCGGATAGACGCCTGCTGAACGACAAGGGGGAGACCGTCAGTCTGCCGGCCAACACACCCAATTATGCAGAACTTCAAAAAGCCCTTCGCATGAAGGATTAACAAGCAACACAAAATTTTACAACAATGGCTAGGAAGAAGACTAAAGAAGCGGAAATGACCACGATGCAGGTAATCGGGTATTATATCAAGGAAATCATCAGTGCCTTCCTGCTCATCGGTTTCGGTCTTGCTCTGTATGCCTATGCCGATGACATCGGTGCATGGTTCGGCAACAAGGTGCAGGAAGCCGCCAACTATGTTTTCCAGCAACTCGGCTACTAATCGCTACATGAAAACCACCTTCGCCATATCCGTTCTGCTTTCCACCTGCGCAGCGCTTGCCCAGGCAGCCCCGGCTGCTCTGGAGGGGCTGGTGCTGGAGGTCTGCATGCACCAGGGAGAATCAGCCACCACCGGCATGAATGAAAAGCCGGTTGATTGGAAAACCGCCAATTACAGTTCCCTGTATCTGCATTTCCCCGGCAAATGCAACAACAGTTTCAGCTACCAGCTGGTGGAGTCTACAGAAGACGCCCCCTGGCCGCCGGTTGTAGTAACCTACCTGCCCGAGTCTTCTGCCATCACCATCACCGGTAACGACATGCACGCAGAAATCAAGCTCCATTTCAACACAGACACCAGCGGCACCGCCGATTTTGTCTGGCATGAAGAGGGCTCATCACTGTACATCCGCGGTGCTTCATTCACCATGCGCCCGGCCTCCATCGCCCAGGGATATGTGGCCATGCCGCAGGAAGAAGAAACAGACGGAGCTGCCCAGCGTGTGGATGACGGTCTGCGTCAGCTGGTTCAGGAACTGGAGCAGACAGAGTATAAAACAGCCGTGGAGCGTCTGTACCGGAAGCGACTGCTCACCCTCCTGCCCCAGATAATGGAAGGCGGCGATATCAACAACGTGCTGGCTAATGCCAATGGCACCACCGCCCTGCACAATGCCTGCGGGCTCAGCCATGTGCAGATTGTGCAGTGGCTTGTTGACCACGGCGCCGACCTGAACGCAAAAACCGCAAAAGGAGCCAGCGTGGATGACTGTGTGGGCGGCCCGAATGCCAGAGCCATCCGCAGCATCCTCCGCAACGCACGCAGAAAAACATCCACCCATGGCGAGCGCCATGTTCCCACGCAGACTTCATTCTGATAATCCTTTCACACACAAGAAACAAACATATGCTTAAAAAATCCATTCTTACTATTCTGCCCCTGCTGGCGCTGAGCCTCAGCGCAGTGGCAGCTCCCCAGACCGCCAGCAAGAAAGAAGTAGACTTTGCCAATTACTACCTGAAGGAGTTTGAGGCCGAAGTGAAGCGCGCCGGCGGCAATGCCAACACGCTTTTCCGCAACAAGAACGAAGCGCTTAACCGCATTCAGTCGCTCATGAAGGCCTACCCGCAGGACCCGGCCGTGCTGGCTCTCTATGACCGCGCACGCGCCGCGCTCATGATGAGTAAGGGCAACTACCAGCAGATTACCCCTGCCATGGTGGCTTACCTCAACAACGAGAAACAGCTGCGCGAGAAATATGCCCAGCTCAGCGTGGCCAAATGGAATGAACTGCAGCAGGGGCGCGAGCTTATCACCAAGGTGTTCCCCTCGGTCGATCCGGTGAAGTGCACAGAGGAAACTAACCCCACCGATAAGACGATTGTGCTGCCCGGTGTCAAATACCCCGATAACCAGTTTGTGGGCGCATCCGGTGAATACATCGTCGTCGGCAAACCTTCCACCGGCTTCTATTTCGTGAACATCGGTGGCCGCGAGTGGATCGGGCCGTATGAAGCCGTCAAGCGCTTCCGTCGCGAGGTGGATGCCTCCATCGGCGAAAATCTGAACTTCACCGTGCTGGGCAAAATTTCCGGTCCTGCCTTCGAAATTCCCGGCAACCGCCGCACCAACATGGCCTGGGGCTGGGTGGTGGAACCAGAGGCGCTTTACATCGATGGCCGCGTTGTGGCCACCTTCGATGCCAACCACGACAAGAGCGGCTCTTACGTCGAGGAAGAAAAGGTGGCCGGCATCAAGGAAGGCTGGTATACCGAGAAAGATGTGCCGGAGGACGCAACGCCCGAGCGCGTGATGGAAATCTTCCTGGCTTCCATCAAGGAAAAGAACTACGACCTCTACCTCAAGTGCATCAACCCCGAGCGTTACAAGACCGAAACCGCTGAATCCCTCCTCCGTTACCACTGGGATCTGCACCAGCAGCGTCTGCACGGCGAATATGTGCACGCCACCTTCGATAAAGCCAAGATTACTGTAATCAAGGGACAGGACGAAAAGAACGACCTGGAGAATTTCTTCCTCGATGATGCTCAGCGCGACCACCTCATCAAGATGCAGGGCGAAAAGGTAGAACAAGCTACTGTGACCAGCCAGGCATTCGATCAGAACGGCAAGCAGGTGGGCAGCAAGAATGTGCACCGACTCATTCGCAAGGGTGGCGGCCGCTGGTATGTGGATGACTACGAAATCCGCTTCTGATGCTAAAACCGAGGGCTGAACGTATTGTTTAAAAATGAGATTTAAGCATATTTTGTACACCGGGGCTTGCTTCGGGTTGCTAGTGGCACCGGCCATCGCAGCCGAGGAAGGCTTCGTGTTCACAGAAGAAGATGTAGCCGCGGCGGAAGAGGAAGCCAACAAGCTCCAAAGCGTCATCGCCAACGAAGAAGCTTATCACAATGCCTGTTTCGCCGTTTACAACGACGTTAACCGGATTGTCGGCAACTGTTACCGCGCCATCGGCCGGGAAATTGATTATCTGGAGTGCGCCGATGCGCGAACCATCGCCTCCATACACAAAGAGGCAATGGACAAGCTTGTCAGCAAGTACGGAGCAGACGCGGCCAGCGGCCAGCTCACAAAAGGCGCACTCAGCCGCGCGGCGCTCAACATGGCTAAACCGAACATCACCCCCAAAACGCATCGAATCATGGAAAACATGATAGTTCATACATCTATCATGCTCAGATGGTTCATGGGGCCTTTTGCCAAAACCTGCGCTATTTACGATACCGAGTTCTATAAAGAAGTGCAACAGGTGGCTCGCTTCAAAGAGCTCATTCAGACAAGCGAATACGAACGCTCGGAAAAAGATTATCCTGTTTTGTGGAGCTTCTTCGCTGATAGCAAAGCTCTGATGCGCTTCAATGAGTCCTATGCAAAGTTCAAGGGAAATATCGCGGTGAATGCTTACAAGTTCTTTGAGCGTTTTCATAATGAACTGAATCAGGATGAACGCGAAACCTTATACAATGAGATGACGCTCGATGCACCGAACGGGCTTTTAAGTAAGTACATAAGACTGGCGGAAGATGGCTGCGTCTGGGGCATAACCTCTCAGGGTGCTACAATGTCCAATTACGAAAGCATATTCAACTACTGGACTAAAGACAAACTCAAAGCGACGAAAGAGTTGGGAATGGGGGTCTACCACGCTGCCATGTCAACCGACGGCGATGCTTTATACAACGAATACATGAATGAAGCATTAAAAGCCCCGGATCTTTTGTTGGCCGAGACCTATCAGGACTATATCAAACGTACTCAACCCCGTTTATTCAGAATGGGTGAAGTGCTCTGGGGGCTGGAAGATTTCCTCAAAGCTGAAACCCAGTATTTCCAGAACATGGAGCGAAAATCAAAATACGCTATCCGCCAACGGGCAAACCTCCTCATCAAATCCATTAAACCGCAAGTAATGGATATGCGCGAACAAGCTGCCCGTGTCGTTCCGGCATCGCATCCCTCCCGCAGTCGCAATTAATGAATTAACACATTCTCAACATAACAATTTTAACGCACAATGAAAACTCAACATCTCTTATTTTCCCTGCTCCTGTGCGGGCTGACAGCAACGGCTCAAGATAGCGCTGGCTTTGACTTCTCCGGTGAAGACGTAGACTCATCGGAAGGTTATGTCTTTACGGACGAGGACGTAGCTGAGGCAGACGAACAGGAAATGATGGCTCTCATCGGCAATGCCGCCAAATATGAGCAGACATGCGTGGCTGAGTACAACAAAATCATCACTGCCTTCGGCAAATGCTTCAAGGAAATACAGGCAATCAATGATGAATTGGAATGTACGGACCACCCGGCACCGGCCGATATCTTCAACAAATATTATAATGATTTGATGGACATCGGGTGCTTCGCGCCGGGTAGCGGTCAATTTCTGGAAGGCGTACTCAACCGCGCGAACCTTGCCAAGGCACGCGCTGGCATGATGGAGGCACAATATGTTAAATGCGAGATTATTATCAAGCGCAGCGAACTGATGATGCAGTGGTTTACTGACTCATTCAGGAAAGCCTGCCTGTCTTACCACGAGGATTTCATGGAAATGCTGCAGCAATCGGCGCGTTTTCAGCTCTGCCTCAAGCAAGGCAAGGAAACCATGGACGCGTTTTATCATTTGCACAAGACCTTCAATGCTGATATGCTGGAAGAGCGACTGCACAAAATAGTTGTAACCTTCCGCAATAATGATAAAGGAAACTCACTGGCTTTTTTCAACCATTTCCACAATAAAATCAGCTCAGATGAGCGGGATCGCTGGCTTAGCTATGTGATACTGGGCGGGCGCATTTCTTCGTCATATAATGGTCCGACCTATGGTGTGCAGCCGCACACTGAAGCTTATGCACCGTGGAGGCACTTTGACATCCGCGGTGGCAGAGTGATTCAACAGCCCACATATCAGACTAATCAGTTAATTTATTACATGAAGCTGCTGGACAAATGGTCCCTTTCCCGTCTGGATACCATCAAAACCGTCGGAACCTCCGCCCGAGTCGGAGCCGGCGAGGCACTGCAAGCTTTGGAAAAACTGATAAAGCAAACGGAAAACGAGCAGCTTATGGGAGATAGTGCCTTCAGAAATATTATCGGCAACGAAGGCACTATGACAGTTCTGTGGATGCGGCTCATGGTTGAGCCCATGGTCAGCATGAATGATTTCCTCGACAAAACTGATTTTAAGAAACATAAATTATTACCTTCCGGCATGAACCCATTGCTGGAAATCTACCAGAAACAAGTTGACACAGCAAACAGAAAGCTGAACGACATGTACGAGTTTGCCGCGACGCAAATTCCTGCTACGAATAAGTCGCGCCAGACAGACTGAACCTGTTTTGCCTTTCTCACTATAATCATCTATTTACAATATGAAAAAGTATACTACAGTAACACTCCTGGCAGCAGTTGTCCTGCTGGGCAGTTCCTGCGAATATTATGAAGGCTACAGCTCCTTCACCTACGGTACGGGGCACACCACCATTTCCACCTCGGTGGCGTGGACCTCTGCCAGCTACGATGCCAACGGCTTCCCCATCTATGGCTACTCCTATGGGCGTCCGGTATACGGTTATACCGTATCAGGGGCACCTATTTTCTCCATCAACCTGCTGTATGCTGGTTGCTATGTACCGGATTGGCGCCCGGCTCCCTGGTGTGTCCACCACCACCACTACCCGAGCGGCTGCCACCACGCCCCCAAGCCTCCGAAGTATCACCATGGCCACAATCCGGGGCATCGCCCCAAGCATGAACCGCACAAAGGGCCGAACCATCATCACCACAATTCCAAACCACACCACGATTCCGGTCACCACCACAGTGACCGCAAGCCGGACAAAGGACACCGCCCCGGCACGGTAAGCCGCCCGGATACGCGCCCGCAGCGCCCGGCAGCCACTACCCGTCCGCAGGCCAGCCGCCCGACCAACGTAACGCGCCCGAGCACGGTTACCCGTCCGCAGGTCAGCCGACCGGCTAACGTGACGCGCCCGAGCACGACCACCCGTCCGCAGGTCAGCCGCCCGTCCAACGTGACGCGCCCTAGCACGGTTACCCGCCCGCAGGTCAGCCGCCCGTCCAACGTAACCCGTCCGAGCACGACCACCCGCCCGCAAGTCAGCCGCCCGAGTACGGTGAAGCGCCCCAGTACGCAACAGACAAGCAAACCTGCAAGCCGTCCGAGCACTGGTAAGCGCCGCTCTCACTAACTCACTCAACAAGGGGTGTACGCCTTGTACGCCCCCATTCCCTCATGAACTACAATCCTCATTAAGATGAAACAAAAAATTACTCAAGTCCTGGTAGCTGCGGGTCTGGTCTGCTCTCTCAGCTCATGTGAAATCATGCTGGAAGATTATCTGACAAATGGATACTACACTCCCCAGGCACCTGTGCAAACCGGGACTAACGCAGCCCAGACAAGCTTTACCAATGGCATTGAATGGCAGCGTGCCAGATATGACTCCAATGGCATACCGATTTACGGCTATGCCGATGGCCGCCCGGTATATGGTTACACCAAGCAAGGTTCACTCATCTACCAGGTGAATCACCTGTATTCCGGCTGCTTTGTACCCAGCTGGGGCACGGGTGCAGCTCATCCGTATGGGGTGATTCGCAGCAGCGCCTCGCCTCTGTAATTTTCCCTTACCATGATTCATTGCCAGACCAGTATTATCTGCGTACTGAGCGCTCTTGTGCTGACGAGCTGCAGCTCGGTCAGCCAGCCGGATTTCGCGCCGGAAAGCGTGGCTGGCAGAGTCATCAGACTTGATGACCGGCATACGCAACTGAGCGAGCGCTCCTTCGGCAGCGAAGAATGGTCTGCCTGGAACGATTTCCAGTACGGCTGTGTGTTTGACTTCCTCTTTGATGCATCGAACCAATACCGACTGGCATATAATCCCAGCGAAAGCACCTGCATGACCTACAGGAAAACCGGACCGGCTACTGCGGAAATTCGCTGCGAGTCCGCCGAAAGTGCTCACACCTGCTACCTGAGTTTCGACACGCCGGTATCCGGGACAGCCATCAAGGTTGGTTATGGGGAAGGCTCCGATTTCAAACAGCGCAACATTCAATTCCAAATCAAATGAAAAAGCTCTTCTATACCGCCATACTAACCGCCAGTATTGCAGCCTGCACTCCGGTGCCGTCGCCCGAAGCACCTGCCCTGGTTGCGGAAACCGAGGTTCCAAAGGCTATTGGATATGACACCTGTAATGCCACAGCCACGGCATACCTGAAGGAAATGCTGTGCAAGACCGCCAAGGTAACGCTCTGCATCCATGACAAGGAGCTCCCCCTCTCCTCCACAGAGACAGCCGGTCTGCTTGCACTGCTGGATGGAGTCAAATCCGCCACTCCCCGCTGCGCACCGGCAGATTGCTTCAACCTGAACCTGTACGATGCTGACGGCAAGTGGCTGATGTCGCAACCGGTTCAGAAGACACCAGAGGGCATAGTGCTGCTGTATCTGAAGCTACAGGGCAATTATGCGGCAGCGCCCCTGCAGAACTGGTGGCAGGATATTAGCAATCGGCTAGGTCTCTAATATCTTTCAACAGCATGGCAAAAGCAGAAGAAAAGGACGGGTGCATCATGAAGACCGGCAAAGGCTGCCTGGGCTTTTTCCTGGGACCTGCCCTGCTGGTAACAGCCGTCTGCCTCTTGTTCAACAATGAGGGAGACTACCTCGACACAGCACAGGCGCTGGATGAGTTGCAACCCCTCGTGCAGCATGTGGAGAACACGGCTGCACCCGGTGCGGCCATGGAGGGCCAACCCGTGCACCTGAGCGGCACGGCCACCACCGAAGATATACTGACAGATGAGGTCTACGGGGTACAGGCCAAAGCCATCATGCTTCGGCGCAATGTGCAGTATCTGCAATGGGTTGAGAAAAAGAAAAAGCGTGTCAATGACGACAAGAAGCCGTCATACATGTCCGATTCGGAGTACAGACGCAGCCGCGATAACGAGTGGATTTACAGCTATCACCGCGCATGGGTGAACGAACCCATCAATTCCGCGACCTTTTACGATAGCGAATATAAGAAAGCAAACTATATTCACTACAAAGAGGACACCCTGAAACAATGGGCGAGCAATGTGCAGGTAGGCAGCTACAAACTGACGGATAGTCAGATACGCCGCATTACCAGCAATGCTAAGCGGGTGCCACCGCAACTGGTACCGGAGAAGCTGAAGAAGCACGCCATGCTCCATGGGGAGTATCTGTTTATCGGGCGGGCACCGGAGGGAAACTCCTATTATCCGCTGGATCCGCAGGCTCCCAGTGTGGGCGATGTACGCATTTGCTGGCGCCAGACGAGTCCGCAACGGCCTGTCAGCCTGGTGGCGGTTCAGAAAGGTAATAGTTTTGAACCCTACACCGCAAGCAATGGAGTCGTCATCGATTTGTTCTATACCGATACGCTGGGGCTGCCTCAGTGCTTCGATGAAGCCCGGGCAACCAACACATTGAATTTATGGATGGTGCGCATGGGAGGCTGGCTGATGCTCTGGGGAGCCTTTGCCTGTATGCTGAAACCGCTGGCCGGCATGGTTCCCTTCTGCCGCAAGCTGGCAGAGGCGGGTGCTACCGTCATCTCACTGGTGCTGGGCACTCTGCTGAGCCTGCTCACGGTGGGTGTGGCGCAACTGTTCTTCCAGCCCTTGCAGGCGCTTCTTCTTCTGCTGCTGGCCGGAGCCCTGCTCTGGCTGCTCATGATGCTGCGCCGCAGGATTCCTGCACCGGCAAAATCTAAAAAGCAACATTTCAACAAGCAACCCCAAGCATGAACAACATATTGAAATCTCTCTGCCTCCTCGGCCTGCTGGCCGGTAGCACACTGGCGCTCACCCCGGAGGAAAAACTGGATAAGATGAACAATGCCTTTGCCGATGGCAACACCGCCGAAGGTGAGAAATGGGGCTATTCCATGCTGAATGACGGCGATGCAAAGAGCATTCGTCTGCTGCTGGAGTATTTCAACGACATAGGCTACGCCCCTCAGCTGCAGAAGGAGCTCCGGCAGAAGGCCGCGGAAATGAATCTCAACGCGGCAGAGGAAGCACCCACCGAGGGTGCACCCGTGCGCCTGCATGCCATAGCGCTCGACAGCGAATACGATGCACTCTCCGAAGCAGCCGATGCCGCCGGCATCCGCGAGCTCGGGCTGCAGATTTACCGGAGCAAGAGCACCACGCGCCGCTATGGCATAGGCCTGCTCTACGTGGCCGCCTCCATGGGTGATACCACGGCGCTCAGGCAGCTGGCCACCATGTACCGCAAAGGCACCGATGTTCCCCGGGACACCGAGTGCGCCGACTACCTGACCGCCTGCATCACCTCCCCCGCCACCTGCAGCAATGCCGCCCTGTACGAGCTCTTCAGCCACTGTCTGGGACAGGGCGGCACCCCCGATATCGTGCGCGAACGCGGCGTTGATTTTGCCGAGGGCCGCAACAAAGTGGGCGTAGATGAAAAGACCGCCATCATCCTCTACCAGGCAGCCGCCGATATGGGCGATGCCAATGCCGCCCGCTGGATGGGCTGGCGCTACCTGCAAGGCCGCGGGGTGAAGAAGAACCGCCAGCTTGCCGAGCAGTGTTTTACCCTTGCCGCCATTCAGGGCGACCCCCGCTCACAGGAGGCGCTGAAACAGAACTTCGGCAAGACCGTACAATCCTCTAACTAACTCACAATCTCTCACCATGTTACCTACCCCGGATGACGAATACCGCCGCCGCTCGCGGAATGACTACCGCAGAGCTCCGCAATACACCCGCATCGCCATTATCCCCGGCATTCTCTACCTGAACCTCAGCCGCAGCGGCATCTCGGTCAGCTTCGGTCAGGCCGGCGTCGGCCGGGCCTCTGTCAGCCAGCGCGGCGTGCGACTCAACAAGAGCATCGGCGGTTTCAATATCGGCAAGACCTTCAGCTTCTCCTCCCTGGCTAAACTCGCCAAGCTCTTCGGCGGCAAATCCCAGAGCGGCAGATAAGCAAGGAACCACCTGTTATCACCAATCCCCCGCGGTTCACCAACCACCGGGGGATTTTCTATGAATGCCCAGCCCGACAAATGGGAATTTGTTTTCGGAGCACGGGACTTCAGTCCCGTAAATCACGGAGAGTTTAATCGGGACTGAAGTCCCGTGCCCCGATGAAGTTCATGCAGCATCCGTCCTAATCCTCCGGCGTGGGGGTATAGGGCACATCTCCGCCGAGCAGCTGGGGCTCTTCCTCAGGAGCTGCTGGCGAGGAAGGCGCCTCAGACTTATCCGGGGCTGCCGGGACGCGGTCATTGGGCACAATGCCGGGAACTTTCTGCCCCAGCTTACCATCACACGCCGTGAGGCTGGCGCAAAGCACCGCCAGCGGGTAAAGCAGCCTGCTCTTTTTTCTGACTGGATTAATTTTCATAAGGGCTTCTCTTTCTATTTGCATGAATTGTACTATTTCCTCTTCAAAATAGCAAACTCTTTTGCGAGAAAAATGATAACAAAGGGGTGAGGCAGGTACGCCTCACCCCTGAAAAATTCACATGATTGAGAGCCCATCAGAAGCTCCAGCCGAGACCGGCGCTCACGCTCATGCCGAACTGCTGGTCATAGCGAGAGGAACGGGGGGCACCCAAATCATCGCCATCGAGTTGCATGCCACCATTCGGGGTTGTCCATACACCACGCACGCCGATGGCACCGGTAGCATAGAGGCGCTCGCAGATGTCATACTTCAGACCCACTTCAGCAGAATAGTACAGACCGACATCATCGGCGTTGTCCTTCCAGCAGCCGTCGGGACCGGCGGAGAAATGGTCCTTGATTTCAGTGCGGCCCCAACCCAGGTTGGCACCGGCGAACCAGGAGAGCTTCTCTGTGATGGGAGCGGTATAACGCACACCCGCAGTAAGAGACCAGTTGGTCACCTGGCGTTTGCAGACATGATCGCCAAAATACTCCTTACGGTCAGAGCCCTCTGCCCAGCCAAAGCGGATGGTGGTAGCCCAGTTGTCATCGATATTGTACACCACGGTTGCATCCACACCCCAGGTGTTGATGTTGTGCATGTCGTCCCCGGCATCGGCCATTGTCCAGGTGTGCACACCGGCGAGCTCCAGAGCCCAGGGGGATTCAACCGGAGCAGGCGTCACCACGGGAGGATACTCCACAATCTTTACTGTGGAAGCCTTCTCACTGCCAGCCATTGCGGGCAGAGCCATTGCAAGAGCAAAAAGAACAGTCTTTTTCATATACGTAGCGGTTGTTGTTCTAACCACAGACCTTTATAACACAATCATAAAATAATAACAAGAAAAAACTTTATTTTTGTGAAACAATATTCAACTGACATCAGCGGGTGTGAATACAGGCAGAACCATCGCAAATGAAGCGCGCAGATGATAAAATTTCTTGACGATTCGGGGCTCTTCGTATAGTGTGTAGAGCGTATCCGACCGCGTCTCCATGAAAACCACGATTCTAGCAGCAGCCCTGCTCTTCTCTCCCCTCTGGGCAAATCAGCCTTCTGTAGCTCCGGACTTTATCGCAGATGATGAGGACTACGCCGAGGAGGCGGTGCGGCTGGATGACGGGCTGTTCAACATACTGCTGGAAATTGAATCAACCATGTACAGCAGGCAGGACGAGTCGCTTTTTCAGTACAGACTGGTTACACTGCTGCCGCTGATTATGGAACAAGGCAACCCGGATATCACCCTGCCGGAAACCAAGGGCAACACCGCCCTGCACTACGCCTGCGCACTTGGCCATGTAAAGCTGGTGCAATGGCTCATTGACCACGGGGCTGATACGAAAGCGCGTACGAAGCGGGGAGCCTCTGTGCGCGACTGTGTGGGGAGAGACAACCGGAAGACCATTCTCCGCATGCTGGATGCGGCCGCTGCCAGGCCTGAGCCCCAGCAGCAGAAGCAGGCAGAGGGTCAACCTTCTTCCAGGTAATCTTCCAGCCAGCGGTTGTAGGACTCCTCGTCCGGGAGGAAGATATTATCCATGAACGCATCTTCCCATTCCTGCCTGCGGGGCACGGGGTAGATGGACAGTCTGCCTGCCCGGCAGACAGCAATCCCCTGCGGTTTAGACTTCTTGAATTCCGCAGGAAGCTCCACTTTCTCCGCCTTGCAGATTCTGCCCAGCTGGGTATCGGTGTAGTGCCAGTCTGCCTGCAGCCAGTAGATGGCCAGCCAGTCAGAATCCCCCAGCCGGCTGATGCGGATTGAAGCGAACTGCCCGGTATTCCACGAAAGGAAGCCAGGTTCGGCCACTGCCAATTCATCTCCCGCAGCGAGCTTGCGGAAACGCTCTGCCAGCACGGGGAACGTCATATCAAGCGCCAGCTGCTCCGCTTTGTTCCACTGTTCACGCTCCTTTCTGAGTCGGGTAATCACCATCGCGGCGCTGTAAGTCTCCCACGCAAAAAACGCGGTTCCGCCCAGCATCGCCACAGACATGACCACCAGCTTGATATCCCAGCCGCCCGAAACGCCCAGGAAAAGGAACAATACAAACAATGCCAGTGAGGCCACACCCAGCAGCGCAGAATTACGGATTTCCTTCATGGCTCCATACTAGCAGAAACAAAGCACCTTGTCAAAAAGACTCTTACGAACTCTAAAAGCCCGGAAATCACCATGCAGCCCGATAAATTGGACTTTGGCGAGCAAACGCATCAGTACATTATTACTATCATTGCAAGCAGAAGGAACAATGACGGAATCGCGCCAAAGCAAAGCGACCTTGTCCAGCTCACGTTGTGAACATAGCGCATGATGCTGGAAAAAATGACCGTGCAGAGAATCACAGCCCAGCCTGCCGCCACAATCAGCTGCAGTGCCACATCCATATACAATCCCGAAAAAAGGTTCGCATAAACAGGCTCAAAATTGGCACTTAAACAGTCGCGGCATGCCTTGACACAGGCAGCTGTTAGAAAGCCTGTCCAGGCCGAAATACCATAAGGGCGGGCACAAAGCCAGACAAGCAGCCAGGTAAAAAGGATATCAAGTGCGCTATCTATCAGCAGCTCCTTCCAAAACAACGACGGTTCGTCCTTGAAGGGAGCACACAGGACATGCATCACTACGAGTCCAACAGCATAAATGCCACTACTCAGTAGTGCTCGTTTCCAGTCGCACTTCAGCATGTAGCGTCCCAGCAGAAACAACAGCACCGGGGCAGAAAATATTAGATGACGCTGCAGGAAATGCCCTGTGGCACTCCACAGATGCATCTCCGTCATCATGTAAAGCAGTGCACCATAGGGAAGCAGAATCATCGCATAGCGGATATATTCATTGCGCCCGCGCTTCAGCCAGCACAAAGCGGCCAGCATACCGCCAAGCATGCAGCATATATTGATTACCAGATGCGAATCCATGTCGTTTTACTCCGTTGTGTATTCATCGAGCCATTCCTTGAAGGCGGCAGACTGCTGCAGCACGGTGGTAAGGAAAGCATCCTCAAACTGTTCCTTATGCACAGCGGGATATAGTGACAGGATACCCTGCCGGTAAACAGCCACACCATGAGCCTGCATCTTGCGGAAATGTGAAGGCATCTCCACTGACTCACGTCGGCAGATGCCCTCCACCTGCCTGTCCGTCAGCGTCCAGTCCGAGCGCACCCAGAACAAGGCCATCCAAGCCTCGGCATCAATTTTCCGGATACGGATATCTTCAAAAGAACCGGAGTTCCAGGAGAGATACTCCTTCTCTGCCACGGCCTCGTCCGTAGCCTTGGCAAGCGCCTTGAAATTGTCAGCCAGCTCATCAAAAGGCAGCGCGATTCTGATACGAGCCACCTTGCTCCATTCCTTTTTCTCCTTACTCGCATTCCGGCTGCGCTTCAGCTCATCCTTGCCATCACGCCAGAGCAGGCACACAGACGCAGCCGCAAAGGCCAGGCCAAGAATCAGCATGAACACCTGCCGGAAATCAAATCCGGAAGCAGCATACCACCAACATCCCCCCACCACAAGCGCCAGGCCGGCCAGGCCGTACAGAAGATACTCACCTATTGTTTTCATAAGCAGCATTCTAACACTAGGCGCGCGAAAATTCAACAAAAAAAACACCAACACAATTAACTTAATATAAGCAAATAAAGCAGAAAGAGAGCTATTTCTGACTCTCTTTCCGGAATGCTATCAGATATTGATTTGAGCAGCTTTACTCTTCTTCGGCGGGGGCAGTGGCGGTCTTTCGCCAGACATGAAAATGGTTTCGGCAGTTTTCAGTTTCAGACGCACGCGAGCTGCATATAAAAAGCCCGTGAAACGGGCGACATATCCATAGCGAGTGGTGAAGCTGCGATAGCAGCGAAACCACTCGATTACCATAAAAAATATTGGGAACCCGTGAAACGGGTGACAGAGGCTTCTGTTATCCTTTTAATCTCCCCATTTCTCGCTATTTCTTATAGTTTTTTACTTGTCTCCAATCATGCAAATTGCTACCATGAGGATAATATATTTACCATGGGACGCTCATACACAAATATCATTATCCACCTTATCTTTCATATTAAAGACACTGCCAGTTTAATGAAAGAAGATGATTTGCCGCAAATATTTTCATACATGGGGGGAATTATCAGAGGTGTATCAGGATTTGCTTATACAATAGGAGGACGCCCTGACCATATACATATCCTGACAACCTTACCTCTCACCATGACATTGCCTGATTTTGTTCGCACAATCAAGGCTGGCTCTAGTAAATGCATAAAGCAACGCTCCTCGGATTACAGGAATTTCGCCTGGCAGGAAGGGTATGGAGCCTTTACTGTGAGTGAATCTATAAAACAGAATGTGATTGATTACATTAGCAACCAAAAGCTGCATCATCAACGCTGCTCTGCTTACAGCGAGTTTATACATTTCCTTGAGAAAAATGGGATTTCTACTGATTACGTTCCTCACCGAATGTAACATCACATTGCACAAATACATAAACGGTGAATTTGCATCCTCTGCCTCTGTCACCCGTTCCACGGGTTCTGGTATGATTTTACGATATCGAGTGGTTCCGCTGCTGTCGCAGCTTCACCACTCGCTAAGGGTATGTCGCCCGTTTCACGGGCTATAAGCCAGTTTCTCGCAGTTTTTCATTCGACATAACGCAGAAAGAGAGCCATTTCTGGCTCTCTTTCCGGAATGATATCAGATATTGATTTGAGCAGCTTTACTCTTCCTCGGCGGGGGGAGCAGCGTTGGCCTTGGCGGCATTTACCAGCGCCTCAGTCTCTGCCAGCACCTGGTCGATGGAGGCGGCAGCGGGGGCGGCACCCTTCAGCAGCTGCTGGGTGGCGTGGTAAGCCTTGGAGCGTTCCTCGGAATAGATGAGGGAGTATACCTGAGACTGGCGCTTGTCGTAAGCGGCGCCCTTCTCATCTGCCAGCTGGGCGGCGGTGAGACCGTCGATATTGGTGGCGGTGGTACCCGCACCAAGCTGCAGCAGCATCTTCACCACGGCATCATCGCCACGCATGGCGGCGAGCATGAGCGGGGTGTAGCCGTTTGCCTCCTTCTCATTGATATCGAGTCCGGCCTTGATGAGCATGGCCGCGGAGTGCGGCATGCCGCTCCAGGCTGCCCAGTGGAGGGCGGTAAAGCCGTCCTGATCCTTGGCGTGAATATTCACACCGGGGGCGTTGAGGAGCTCGTTCACATAATAAGCGCGGTCAGCATCCTTGGCCAGGGAGAGCTGCGGGTTGTTGAAGTTCGTGTACACGGCCCACATGAGCGGGGTGCGGCCGGTGCTGTCCGGCGTGTTCACGAAATCCTTGTTATCTTTGCAGCCTTCGGCGAACTCCTTGAGGAAAATGTCGTCCTTGCCGTCCTGCACGCCACCCTTGCGGATAAGGGAGACGAGCGAGTCAGTGACCTGCACGGATTCGAAGGGCTTCATGGCCAGGTTACAGGCATAGCCCAGGGCGCCCATGATGCACACCAGGATGCACATATCCTTGATGATGGGGAGCCATTCGGTCTTGTGTTGAGTATCAGACATGGTGTGAAATCAGGCGTTAGCGTTTACAGTGTTTTCTTCCTCGTCCTTTTCGGCGTCGGTCTCGTGAGCCGTCGTCTCCTCGGGGTTATCGGAAACGAAGCTGTCCTTGGTCAGAATGATGGCCAGCGGTGAAATGAGAGCCATGATGAGGTAGATGGTCCACATGAACTCGGGGGAATCCCAGAAACCGATGTGGCCGGTATCCATCTTGGCGGCGATGCCGTCGAAGCAGAGGTAGGACACCAGCAGACCGCCCACCACGCCGTTAATCGGCTTGGCAATGAACATGGGCAGAGCGGAAAGGGACATGTAGGAAGCCACCTTGTCCTTGGGTGCCACGCGGGCCACGTACTCGGAGAAGCGGGGGCTGAACAGCAGCTCACCGAAGGCGAAGATGAGAATCTGCAGGAAAATGGCCACGAAGTAGGCCTGGCCGATAGTCTCGATACCGGGGATGATGAAGTAGGTCTGCGGCGGCACGGCCATGAGGATGAGCGAGCAGGCAGAGATACTCATACCCGTGATCATGAGTTTCACGGTGGAGAACTTGTTGAGAATCGGGATGATGAGAATCAGGCCGGTGATAATCACAAAGGGATTCAGGGAGTTCATGAAGCCCAGCTTGAAGTCATCGCCGATGGTGCGCAGGTAGTACTGCGGCATAACCAGGAACTGCAGCGTGAACACCAGACGCACACCCAGGGTGAGCACCAGGAACACGATGAGCTTCTGGAACGCACGCTCGCGGGCCACCTGGCCGATGAGCTGAAGCGGACGCTGAGCAGACTTCTCGGTCTTCACGATGCGCTCCTCCGGCACAGCGAAGAAGTCCTCATCAATGAAGCGGGTGAAGACGAAGGCGATGCAGTTGCAGATGGTACCGAAGTTAATGACCCACAGCAGGCCGTCGATATCGCCCTGCCACTTGAGCAGCGGGTCCACGATGGCAAAGCCGGCCAGCAGGGCGCCCACGTTCATGAACAGGTAGTAGAAGTTGAAACCTGTGGGACGTGCGCGCAGCGTGGTGAAGCGGCGGATGGAAGTCGTGATGCAGGGGCTCATGAAAGCCGTACCGAAGGACATCAGGCCGATGCCGGCCATCACGAAGTAGCGTGAATTATCCTGGCTGAGCTGCAGAATCTCGGTACCGAAGTCAGCACCCATACCCAGCACCAGACGACCACCAATCAGCAGAGCAAAGCCGATGAGGTAGGTGCGGCGCAGGCCGATGATATCGCAGATGGTACCTACTGCGAACACAAAGAGGGACACGAACAGCGTGTACATGCCCACCCAGTACGGGGCGTCCGCATCGCGGAAGCCGCAGTACTTGTTCAGGAAGAGCGAGAACACGATGATGAGTGTGAAGTACGACAGGCCATCGAAGAACTGAATGAAGTTCGTGAGCCAGAAGTTCTTACCACACTCGCGGAGCACCCCGAATTCGGAGAAGTACTTGACGATGAAGTTTTGTTTGGTATCACTCATGGTTTTATTTCTAGTCGTGTGTCAGTGCATCAGGCGAGGACGGCTCCCTTGCTGGCATTGGTGGCGAGCTTGCGGTAGCGCTTGAGCCACTTGCTGGGGATTTCCTGCATGGTGGGCTGCCATACGGCACGGCGTGCGGCGATTTCCTCGTCGCTCAGTTCCACATTCATGCTGCGGGCGGGGATATCGATGGAGATGATATCGCCATCCTTCAGCAGGCCGATGAGGCCACCCTCGGCCGCCTCCGGGGAGACGTGACCGATACAGGCGCCGTGGGTAGCGCCCGAGAAGCGTCCATCGGTAATGAGAGCCACGCAGTTGCCCAGGCCCTTGCCCATGATGTAGCTGGTGGGGGCAAGCATTTCCTGCATGCCGGGGCCACCCTTCGGTCCTTCGTTGCGGATGACCACTACATCGCCGGGCTTCACCTTGTCGGCAAGAATGCCGGCGCAGGCGTCTTCCTGGCTCTCAAAAATCACAGCCGGGCCGCGGTGCACCATCATTTCAGGCAGCACGCCGGCTTTCTTCACAATAGCACCCTGCTCTGCCAGATTACCGAAGAGCACGGCCAGACCGCCATCCTTGGAGTAGGCGTTGTCCAGCGTACGGATGACGGCGGGGTCCTGGGTGGAAAGGCCCTCAATCTGCTCGCCGAGCGTCTTGCCGCTCACCGTGGGCACATCAGTCTTCAGGGCACCGGGAATCTTGTTGATTTCGGCGAGAATGGTCATGATGCCACCAGCGCGCAGCACATCGTGCATGTGGTAGCGGGAGCTGGGTGCTACCTTGCAGATGTTCGGGGTGCGCTTGGAAATCTCGTCGATACGCTTGAGATCGTACTCAAAACCGGCCTCGGCAGCGAAAGCCAGGGTGTGCAGCACGGTGTTGGAGGAACCACCCATGGCCATATCGCAAGTGAACACGTTGTCGATGGCTGCCTCGGTGATGAGATCGCGGGGCAGCGGGCCACCCTGCTTTGCCATCTCCACGGCGCGGCGGGCTGCGGCGCGCCAGAACTCCTTGCGCTCCTCGGAAAGAGCAAGCAGCGTGCCGTTGCCCGGCAGAGCCAGACCCAGAACCTCGCACAGGCAGTTCATGGAGTTGGCGGTGAACATGCCGCTGCAGGAGCCGGCGCTCGGGCAGGCGTGGCACTCCACGTAGTGCAGCTCGTCCTCGGTAATCTTGCCGGCGGTGCAGGCAGCCACGGCTTCGAACACGCTGTTCAGGTCCAGGTCTTCGCCGTTGCGACCCTTGCCCACGGCCATGGGGCCGCCGCTGCAGAAAATGGTCGGGATATTGCAACGCAGCGCGCCCATCACCATGCCGGGCACAATCTTGTCGCAGTTCGGGATGCAGATGCAGGCATCGAACGCATGGGCACTGAGCATGGTCTCCACGCTGTCGGCAATCAGCTCACGGCTGGCCAGGGAGAACTTCATGCCGTGATGCGCCATGGCGATACCATCGCACACACCGATGAGGTTGAACTCAATAGGCGTGCCGCCTGCCTTGCGCACCTCATCCTTGATAAGCTCGGCCACCTTGTTGAGGTGCACGTGACCGGGAATCACTTCATTGAAAGAGTTGCAAATGGCAATGAACGGCTTCTTGATGTCCTCATCCGTCATGCCCGTGGCGCGCATCAAGCTGCGATGCGGCGCACGCTGAATACCTGCCTTGGTACGATCTGATAACATAGCGCGGCGATTCTATCACAACACAGACCACATTACCAGAACATTTTTTCCGATGACGCGCGCGTGCACGTGAGGGTGTTTGCACAGCTCGGGCACACCCGGACAGGCAGCGGCAAAGCTTTCAATCTGACGACTCTTCAATTTCTGTATATCAGGCTGTTTTGAACTTGACCGCAGGCGGCAATCTGTTAGTATATGCTACATATGAGACTGAGAACCCTTGCTTCGCTTATACTGGTAACAATGGGAAGTCTGCAGGCAGACGATTTACAGCAGATTGCCAACAACATGGCGGTCAAGTCCCCTTCTGCAGAGACAAAGAAGCTGCAGCTGCCCCGTGCATCTGGAGCGCATGTGCGTTTATTGGGCGCAGACTACGAACAGATTATTGACAAAGCCGGAAACATCAACCACCCGATGAGCGACACGCCGGT
>JAZRBC010000056.1:0-15451 GCA_045634905.1 Akkermansia sp. | reverse complement strand
TGACGGTAGCTCTCACCTTCATGGCACTGGGGCTTTCCTTCCCCTACCTTGTGCTGGGCATGTTCCCGAGCCTGGTTCGTCTGCTGCCCCAGCCGGGCGAGTGGATGGAGTCCCTGAAGCAGGGTCTTTCCTTCCTGCTCTTCGCCGCCGCCGTGTGGATGCTCGATGTGTACCTGGCTTTCTGGCCCGAGAGCGAAAGCAGCGGAACCATGTGGGTCTACATGTCCCTGGTAGTGTTCTGCGCCGCCTTCTGGGTATACGGCCGCTGGTGTCTGCCGTTCCGCCCGCTGAGCACCCGCATCATCAGCTTTGTCATTGCTCTGCTTCTGGCCGCAGTCGGGTTCTGGGGTGCCCGCCCCTTCTCTCCCAGTGAGAATCACGTGGAGTGGGTGGAATGGACCCCCGCCGCCATGCAGGAAGCTCTGGAGGAAGACGGCAACCCGGTGTACGTGGACTTCACGGCCAAGTGGTGTGCCACCTGCCAGGCCAACAAGAAAGTGGCCTATACTGATGAGGTGTACGCCGCCATGCAGGAGGCCGGTGTGGTGCTGATGCGCGCCGATAAGACCAGCCCGAACCCGGATATCGATGCCGCCATGCGCAAGCTGAACCGCAGCTCGGTGCCGGTGAACGCCCTCTATGTGCCGGGCAAGGAACCCGCCGTGACCAGCGAACTGCTGACCCCGGATTACCTGCTGGACTTCCTGAAGGAAAATCTCCCCGCCGAAGAAGAGGAAAGCGAAGAGTAAATCAACGCACCTCCGGCAAGTCATCCCACTTCGTCGTATAGCAAGGGGATGTGAATTCGCGCTTCCACGGCAACGTGGAGGCGCGATTTGCAAAATGCACATCGTGCCCGCTTTTCTGCAGTCTGTCCAGAATAGCCATCAGCTGGCTGGGTGCTGTATCCGGACGTTCAAAGGTGGGCTGTACGCACTCCTGCGGCAGCAAATCAGCCAGCAGTACTCCGATTTTGCGGTAGGGATAATCCGGCAGGTAAATCTCTTCCAGCAGGCGGCAGGCTGCCGCGGCAAAGAGGCGGCTGTCATCTGTGTGCCCGCGGCTCAGTCGCATGGCGGCGGCATTGGCATACAACTGGGTCGATTCGTAGCGCGAGGTGCGCAGCACCACCTGCACTTCGGCGGCCATCATCTCCTCCTGGCGCAGCACCCGCCCTGCCTTTTCCACAAAGAGACACAGGATTTCGCGCAGTTGCTGCAAATCCTGTACTGGCTCTTTCAGGGAGCGGGATACCATCACCTGTGTACGAGGTGCGGGAGGTTCCTCATCAATACAGGGAATACCACGAAGCTCCAGCGCCATACGCTCCCCATGCACCCCGAAATTCTTGCGCAGCCAGACAGTATCGGCCGCAGCCAGGCCGGCGGCGGTGCGGATGCCCAGTGAAAGCATGCGCGGCAGCAGGCGCCGCCCTACACCCCAGATTTCCCCCACGGGAGTCTGCTGCAGTAGCGGGTCCCAATCTTCCGCGGAATTCAGCGCCAGCACACCGTTCAACCCGGAGCAGCGCTTAGCGGTCTCATTGGCCAGTTTGCAGAGTGTGCGCGTGGGCGCAATGCCTACGCTCACGGTGATACCGGTCCAGCGGCGAATCTGATTGCGCAGTCGGCGTGCCACGGCTGCCCAATCAACGCCGGGATTCACCAAAGCAAAGGCTTCATCAATACTGTACTGCTGGACCTCCGGAAGTTCCTGCTCCAGAATGGAGATAAAACGGTCGGATAAATCGCTGTACAGTGGAAAATTAGCGGAGCAGACCACCGCATTCATCTTTTCAAGCCGCTCCTTGCACTTGAAGTAGGGTTCCCCCATGGCGATGCCGGCAGCTTTGGCCTCGGGGCTGCGGGAAATCACGCATCCATCGTTATTCGAAAGCACTACGAGCGGCCTGTGCCGCCAATCCGGGCGGAATACCTGCTCGCAGCTGGCAAAAAAGTTGTTGCAGTCGAATAAGAGGAACATAAAAAGGGCGTGCCTGAAGTGTAGCACAGCAGGCACGCCCCGTCAAAGCAAGTTTTCTTACAGCCCGAGCTTCGCCAGGATGATTTCGGTCACCATCTTGGGGTTGGGCTTCGGGTTGCTCACCTTCATTACTTTGCCGGTGAGCGCGTTGATAAGCTTCATGTTGCCACCCTTCACGATGGCCACCATGTCAGGATTCTCTTCCAGCACCTGCGCCACCACGGCATCCAGTGCGTTGGTATCTGTCTTCTTGAAGCCCATGGCATCAGCCGCGGCGGCAGCCGTCATACCGCTGTTCCACATCTTTTCAAGCACTTCGCGAGCCTGGTTGTTGGAAACGAGCCCCTCCTCGATAATATCCACCAGCCCGGCCAGCGCTGTGGGTGCCAGCGGGCAGGTTTCGATGGAAAGTTCCTTTTCCGCCAGCACGGCGGTGAGATTGTTGATGACCCAGTTTGCCACCTTGCGGGGGGCTTTGCTGCCGGCAGCAGCTTCCTCGAAATAACGGCAGAGCTTGAAATCGCCCACCAGAGTGTTAGCATCGGCCACCGGCAGACCGTATTGACTCTGCAGGCGTGCATGCAGAGCATCCGGCAGCTCAGGCAGCTCGTTCTTGACCTTTTCCACCAGCGGAGCAGTCTGCACCGGAATCAGATCCGGGCATGTGTGGTAGCGGTAGTCGTGGGCATTTTCCTTGGTGCGCATCACAATGCTTTCGCCCAGTGTATCATCCCAGCGGCGGGTGGACTGTACCTGGGCTATGCCCATATCCAGCTCCTCAGCCTGGCGGTGAATCTCGTAGATGAGGGCGCGGCGGGCGGCAGACATGGAGTTGATGTTCTTCATCTCAATCTTGGCCCCCAGTTCCTTCTGCCCCTTCGGGCGGAGGGAGACGTTCACGTCGCAGCGCATCTGCCCCTTCTCCATATCAGCATCAGAGATGCCGGCGCAAATCATCATCTGCTGCAGGCTCTTCAGGTAAGCGTACGTCTCTTCCGGGCTGGTCAGGTCGGGAGCGGACACGATTTCCATGAGCGGAGTGCCGCCGCGGTTGTAGTCCACCAGCGAATAGCCGTTGTAGTGCGTGAGCTTTGCGGCATCCTCCTCCAGGTGAATGTGGTCGAGCTTCACCGTGCGTACTACGGGGCCATCCGCCTTCACCTTGCAGTCCGCCGGGTAAGCCCAGGCATACAGAGGAACCTCGCCACCGATGCAGAGCGGCAGATCCAGCTGGCTGGTCTGGTAGTTCTTGGGCATGTCGGCATAGAAATAGTTCTTGCGGTCCCACTTGGAAACAGGCGGGGTGGTGCAGCCCAGCATCATGCCGGTGAGAATGGTGCGCTCAATGGCATATTTATTCAGCACAGGCAGGGCACCAGGCATGCCCAGACAGGTGGGGCATACGTTGGTGTTCGGCTCATAGCCGAAACCAGCCTTGCAGGAGCAGAACATCTTGGTCTCCGTCTTAATCTGGCAGTGTACTTCCAGACCAATCGTCACGAGGTAATCAGATACAGGCATGATGGAATCGATAGAGTTAAAAGGTTATTGAGAAGAAACAGCATTTTCCTGCAGCGCATTGTCCAGATCGCAGCGGAAGGAGGAGTCGAAAATCGAATCGAATATATTGCAGTGGGTTGCTGCCAGACACTCGAACACCCGGTCCAGAGCGTCGGAGAAAGCATCGTATGTCTCTGCTTCGTACCCGGGCAGTGCTGCAATGCGTACGATTTCGCTGCGGATAGCCCAGAGAATCGGCTCGATGGGAGCCAGAACTTCGCGGGCTACGCTCTGGTTTCTGGGCGCGAAATCACGGTTCATTACCTGCGGCGCCGGAAGCAGGGACTTGAATCTCAATGAAAGTCTCGTGAGTTCCGGGGTTGCCTGGGCCGCTGTCTGTTCATCGAGTACAGTGGACAGGATTTCAAAAACGGCCTGGTCCGGCTCAGTGAGGCGGCTCAGTCGCTGCAGCTCCAGGCGGGCTTCATCATCGCTGAGCGGCTCGGAAGGCTCTCTGAGTTCCTCAGCCTCTTCTTCGGCAAACATGCCCATGCGAACGGCATCCTCAAAAGCCTTTGTCAGGGACTTCGAACCATAGCAACGCGCGCGGCAGAGACTTACGAACTCCACGTGCATGTCATCCATGGTTTCCAGAATACGCAGTTGCATGCCATCCAGCATGCCGGCGCATTCGGCATCGGCCGTGGGGATGATGGGCATGGTGCTGAGCTTGTTATCCAGCTCAAAGGTAAGCTTTACCAATTCCGCAAAACGCGAAGCGGCGGCATCGGCACTTTCCTTGCTGGCAATACCGGAAAGCAGAAACCACATTTCAGATGTGGTGCTCAGAAATTGACGGCTTATCTGCTGGTATTCACTTTCCTCGTTTGATGAGGGGGAATCCTCATCTGCCGTCTCCGGCATGGCATAAGCCGCCCCCGGGGTCATACTCCCCAGAGCCAGAGAAAGCCCAGCCATGTACAGCCATTTACGCATGCCGATAACGCACGGGTATTATACGCTTTTCTTAATGAATTGCAAGCCAAGATTACGGGCCGAGGAAATATAATTCGCCAGCATGAGGGGCATCTGAGGGGGATTGTCATCTGTCTCCCTGTTCCAGCTGTGCTGCCCCGCGGCCTGCACGGCGTGGCGGGCAAAAGAATATCAGGCCTGGAAGCGGCGGTTCAATTCAGTCATGGGGAACGGCAGGAGGGTGGCTTTCCCGCCGGGACTGCAATAAGGGATTTCGCATTCCAGCAGAGCGGCCAGCAGGGGGAGCGGATTCTGCAGGTAGGTACTTACATCCTCCTGCTGAGCATACTGGCGCGCCAACTGTCGGGCAAAGGGCTCGAAGGGGCTGCGTGCGCGGTTCAGTTTCACTTCACCACTGGTGAACACGCGCAGCAGCTCCTGCACAAAATCGCTGACTTTCCGGAGCGGCAGAATTGCCGGGACCGCTTCCACCCGCAGGGTATTGCGACCAAAGGGCGAAAGCTGGAATCCTGCCTTCTCCAGCTGCGGCTTCACTTCCAAAGCCACGCCCATATCCCGGGTGTCAAGCTCCAGAAGTTCGGGGACGAGGAGACGTTGAGATTCCAGTGGTCGCTTGTTGCTTTCCTGCAAGCGTTCAAAGATGATACGTTCGCGCGCCGCCCGGGGCGACATGAGAACCATGCCCTCCTTGTTCTCAAAAATGGCATATTGCTGGTGCAATGTGCCGAGGTGGCGGAAATTCGGCAGCGGAGCAGACCGAACCGGTGCGGGTACCGGGTCTGCAGGTGGAAGCTTCAGCTCCTGCTGCCGCGGTGTTACGAGCGGTTGCAGCACCAGTGCCGGCCGTGGTGCCGGGGGCTGAGGAAGCTCTGCAGGCTTGCGGTCAGGAGTAATATGTACCGGCCTCGGCGGATGAACTGCGGGGGCAACCGGTTCATGAGCCGTCACTGGACTCATAGCTGGCCGGGGGGCTGGCTCAGGAACTGCCTCATCCCCGCGGGCATGAGCGGCCAGCGTAGCAGCCACGGCATCCATCACTGCCAGCGTTACTTCTGACGGGCGGCGGAAACGCACCTCCCGCTTGGCCGGGTGCACATTTACATCCACCAGAGCAGGCTCCACCTCCAGATACAGGAAAAGAGCCGGGTGCAGCCCGGGCGGAAAACCACCATAACCATCCCGCACGGCGCGGTTGATAATCTGGTCTTCAATGGGGCGGCCATTCAGGAAAATATACTGCATGCGGCGGTTGCGGCGTGCGGCGGAGACAGGCATGAGAAAGCCGCTTACCCGCACCCCGGGAGCCTCGGTGGGTTTTATACGCATGAGCGCTGCAGCTGTTTCCCGCCCCACAAATCCGGCTATGCGCTGCCGCAGGTCGTGTGTGGCTGGTACATCGAACACTTGCTGACCGTCGCGTACAAAGCAGAATCGCACCTCAGGGAAGGCAAGCGCATGCAGCTTCACCTGGTGCTCGATATGACCGGATTCCGTCTCATCGCTTTTCAGGAACTTCCGACGAACCGGAGTATTGAAGAACAGGTTGCTTACGCTGATTTCGGTGCCGGGCGCGCAACCGGCATTCATGAGCGGGGCTTCCACGCCCCCTTCGCTGCTCAGAGTCCAGCCCTCCACTGCGTCTGCGCGTCTGGTCGTGAGCGAGAGGTGCGATACAGAAGCAATACTGGGCAGAGCTTCACCTCGGAACCCGAGCTGGCGGATAGCAAACAAATCCTCCACCTGAATCAGCTTGCTGGTGGCGTGACGTCGCAGACAGAGCGCTACGTCCTCCTTACTCATACCACAGCCGTCATCCGTCACTTTGATAAGCGAGACACCCCCACGGCGGATTTCCACCTTCACAAAGTGGGCTCCGGCATCGATGCTGTTCTCCACCAGCTCCTTGACTACCGAGGCGGGGCGCTCCACCACTTCACCTGCCGCGACCTGGCTGGCCAGGATATCGCTCATGAGGTGAATCTGCTGCTGGGAGGTATCGGACATGATGTGGGCATAATTTATCATGCCCACCGCGCTGCGTCAACTCTGCATTCGACGTTGAGCGGATGGTGCTGACACAAAAAGACGCGCAGATTTCTGGTAATTTTCCTGCCCCGGGTGTAGTCTGAGGTCGTGAAGAAGTGCCAGATATGCGGCAAACGAGCGTCGATGTTCCTGACGCAGATAGTAAACGGGCAGGTTTCCGAACTGGCCTTGTGCGAAGCGTGTGCCCGTGAGAAGGGGCTTTTCGACCCCCAGTCGCTCACGTTTGCAGAAAAATTCTTCCCGGAGGAATTCAAGAACCGCGTTGACAAGCTGGTGCGTGAGCTTGTCAGCGGGGAGGTATCCCCTGCACCGGCAGCGCCATTGGATATGCTCAGCAAATGCCCCGCCTGCGGATTCGGGGTGGAGGATTACCGCCGCACCGGGCACCTTGGCTGCCCGGACTGTTATTCCGTTTTTGCTCGTGAACTTGACCCCGGAGCACCGGTTGCCGAACCCGGCGCCGATGATGAAGCACCGGCTGTCACCCGCGCACGCCTGCAGAAAGAATTGCAGAAAGCTGTGGAGCAGGAAGATTACGAACTCGCTGCCACGCTCCGCGACCAGATTAACGCCCTTCCCGGTTCCAACGCATGAAAATTGATTCATTGTTGAAGAATATCCCGGTATGGGAACCGGATCGCAACACGACAGACGGCGTAGTGCTCGGCTCCATTGTGCGCATGGTCCGTAACTTGCCGGGATTTCCGTTCCCCGGCTGGAGCAGCGCCGAATCCCGGGCTGCCGTGGCCGAGAAAGTGCTGCCCGTCATATGCTCTCTGCGTGGGTATAAGACTGCCTTCTGTGCAGAAATGCCGGCTCTGACCTATGGGCAGCGCCGGGCGCTGCTCACCCGCAAGCAACTCACTCCCTGCATGGCTGCCCGCCAGGACGGGTGCTATGTCATCATTCCACAGAGAAAGCCGGTTTATTTCATGGTCAATGAGGAAGAACACCTGGTTGCTCATGTGTTCAGAAATGGACTTAATCTGGATGCCGGGGTGGATGACCTGCTGGGGCTCAATGTTCTGCTGGAGGAAGAGCTGACCTTTGCCTGCACTCCTTCGCAAGGCTACCTTACCAGTATACCGGCCGAAGCCGGAGACGGGCTTCAGCTGTACTGCATGCTCCACCTGCCGGCTCTGAGCATGGCAAACATGATGAATCAGGTAACCAAGGCCCTGGAAAAACTTCATGTTAGCATTTCTCCTTATTTTGCTGATGCTCAGGATGATACCGGGCATCTCTTCGTGCTTTTCTCCATTCCTGGCCCCACGGATTCCATAGGCGAGGTCATGGATAATTTCGTGGAGGTCATTTCCCACCTGGTGCGTCGCGAGCAGCAGGTGCGCCACAAGCTCCTGCATGACCCCGGTCAGTACCTGCAGGATGCGATAGCCCGAGCCTATGGATTGTTGACAAATTGCCGCCGTCTCAGCATCAAGGAGCTGCGGGATTCGGTCTCGCTCCTCCGGCTGGGAACTCTGCTGCGTATCATCATCTGGCAGGAATCTGAGCGTGAAATGCTCATCGCTCTGCACCAGTTTGCTTTTGCTCAGGCCACGGAGGCCGCTCTGGCTACTGAACACGGAGATTCCTTCATCTGTCTGAGGCGAGCCCAGGCAGCCCGCCAATTCCTCGATAATCATCCCCACCGATTTTCTGATACACCCGTATGAATAACAATTACACCCCGAGAGCTCAGCAGGTGCTGAACATTGCCCGCCGCGAGGCCGACCGCTTTCACCATAACTTCATCGGTGCCGAGCACGTACTGCTCGGCCTGCTCAAACTGGGTCAGGGCGTTGCCATCAGCGTGATGGAGAATGCCGGAATCGACATAGCGACCCTCACGCTCAAGGTTGAGCAATCCATTATGCCCGGCTCTTCCGGGAACCAGGATGGTTCCCTGCCGTATACTCCTCGAGTCCGCAGGATTCTGGTACAGGCCGGAGAAGAAGCTCAGCTGCTGAAGCACACCTATGTCGGGACGGAGCATCTGCTGCTGGCCATGCTCAAGGACGGTGATGGCCTTGCCTGGCACAGTCTCGCGGCCAGCGGGCTTACCTACGAATCTGCCCGGCGGGGTATTATAGAAGAAATCACCCCGGGGTTCGGAGTCGATGAACAGCATCCGTCTGCACCCGGTGGACGCGATGATGGCCCGCATCGCCCCCGTCGTGATGATGAGGAAGAGGAGGATAGTAATGCCTTCCTGCACCACCAGTCTGCCCGCAGCCATGCGGCTTCCTATAGCAGCAATTCCAAGACTCCGGCACTGAGTGCATTCGGCCGCGACCTCACGGCACGGGCCGCCGCTGGTGAGATGGACCCGGTCATCGGCCGGAAGGCTGAGCTGGAGCGGGTTATTCAGATTCTCTGCCGTCGCACAAAGAACAACCCTGTGCTGCTGGGTGAAGCCGGCGTAGGTAAAACCGCCATTGTCGAAGGTCTGGCACAGCAGATTGCTGCAGGTGATGTGCCGGAATTCCTGATTGGCAAGCGCATTATCTCGCTGGATATGGCGCTCATGGTGGCCGGCACCAAGTACCGCGGCCAGTTTGAGGAACGTCTCAAGGCCGTGATGGATGAAATCCGTCAGGAGAAGAATATCATCCTCTTCATCGATGAGATTCACACCCTGATCGGCGCTGGCTCGGCAGAAGGCACGATGGATGCCTCCAATATCATCAAACCTGCTCTTTCCCGCGGTGAAATGCAGGCTATCGGTGCTACTACGCTCAACGAATACCGCAAGCATATAGAAAAGGATGCTGCCTTTGAACGCCGTTTCCAGCAGGTGCAGGTGGGAGAACCCACCGTGGAAGACACCGTGCTCATTCTCCAGGGTATTGCTCCGCAGTATGAGAAGCACCATCATGTGCACTATACCCCCAAGGCCCTCGAAAGCGCTGCCTTCCTGTCCAAACGCTACCTCACCGGTCGTTTCCTGCCCGACAAAGCCATCGACCTCATGGATGAAGCGGGGTCGCGCCTGCGCGTGGCCCGCATGACCCGCCCCTCCGATATCAAACGGGAGGAGGAGGAACTTCGCCACATGGAAGCCGATAAGGAGGCTGCCGTGCAGCAGCAGGATTTTGAAAAGGCCGCCCGCCTGCGCGATGAAATCCGCGCGCTTCAGCACAAGATAGGTAACTCCGTAAGCAGCTGGAAGGAAGAAATGGATTCCACCTACATCGAGGTGACGGAAGATGACATCATGACCGTGGTTTCCAAGTGGACCGGTATTCCTCTGGCCCGCATGGAAGAAAAAGAGACCGAAAAGCTTCTGCGCATGGAAAACGAGCTGAAGAGCAAGGTAATCGGCCAGGATATCGCCTGCTCGGCCATTTCCCGGGCCCTGCGGCGCAGCAGGGCCGATATCAAGGACCCGCGTCGGCCCATAGGTTCCTTCCTCTTCATGGGACCCACTGGCGTGGGCAAGACCTATCTCGCCCGCAACCTGGCAGAAATCATGTTCGGCACGGCCGAAGCGCTCATCCAGGTGGATATGAGCGAGTATATGGAGAAGTTCAGCACCAGCAGGCTCATCGGCTCGCCTCCCGGCTATGTGGGGCACGATGAAGGTGGCCAGCTTACGGAGAAAATCCGCCGCCGGCCGTACGCCGTCATTCTGTTCGATGAAGTGGAAAAAGCCCACCCGGATGTGATGAATCTCCTGCTGCAGGTGCTCGAGGAAGGCTGCATGACCGATTCCATGGGACGCAAGGTGAACTTCAGCAACACTATTATCATTCTCACCTCCAATGTGGGGGCAAGTCTGGCTGATAAGCGCAGTACCATGGGATTCAGTACTGCCAGCGAGGAGGATGACTACGATGCCATGAAGGAAAAGATTACCGAGGCTGCCAAAAAGCACTTCCGCCCGGAATTCATCAACCGATTCGACGAACTCATCGTCTTCCGCATGCTCAACCGTCCCGATCTGGAAAAGATTGTAGAGCTGGAAGCGAACAAGCTCATCCGCCGCCTGGCTGACAAGCAGATTACTCTCACCCTCTCTCCGGAAGTCATCAGCATGCTGGTGGACAAGGGCTACGACCCGCAGTACGGCGCACGCCCCATGCGTCGCGCCATTGAGCGCCTGCTCGAAGACCCCATTGCCGAGGCTATTCTCCGCGGCGAACTTGCTGCAGGCTGCATGAGCAGGGCTGTCCGCCCTGAAGGCACCAGCGATATTGCTTTCGAAGCCGATGCTCCCGCCCCCGAACCCGCGGCTCCCAGGAAGAGAGCTTCGCGCAAACGCAAGACAAAGGAAGATTAACCTGCATCCACAAAAGCGGTGCCCCCGGAAAAGGGCACCGCTTTTGTTTCCTGAATGTTTGAAACAGCTCTACTTCAAACTCGTTGTTTTCTGAGTATTCTGCCGCGTCAACGCACCCACTTGCCTGCGCCGGCGGGGAGCCTGCCCTCACCTACGGGTTGATATCGGGTGGATTCGAGGTTACCCCAGAGACCTACACCGAAGGCCTCCTTCCAGTACTTGCTCATGCTGCGCCCGGTGTAGCAGCCATAGCTCCAGCATTCGGCATCGGGGGCGAAAATGTTCTTGTTGATTCGTGTGCCCAGGTCTTTCTCGTGAATCCAGGCCTTGGAGGCAGCCATGACATAGTTGCTGTAATCCAGCATGAAGGCGTGCGGATTACTATGCCCGAAGTAATAGAAGCCGGTGATGCGGTCTTTCTTGCTGCGAGGTGCGGAATTGATGGCTTTATAAACATCATCCGCCGAATCGACAAAGCGGAAACGAATATTGCGCTTCCCTGCCGTTTCCCTGATACGGGCAATGTAATCAATGTCATTCTCCTTGCCGCGCGTGATGTACGAGGGCCGATACACCAGCCACAGAATATCTCTGGATGGGTCCTTGGCAAGAGCACCATCGATATAGACGGTGGAAGCGCGCACGAAGTTGGCCCACCAGTTATCGTGGGCGGCGGGGCCACGCAGATTCTCCCATGAGCGCAGGGCTACGCCCCCGCAAAGCACCACCTCCACCGCCTGACTCAGGGAAGTCCCCAGCAGCAGAGCAGCAAGCAGAATATGTCGCATCTTGGTCACGGCCGGGAAGCATACAGCAACTGCCGCATAGTGTCAAGACTTCTGCTCGTGTCAGCATGGCGAAAAGGCTTGATATACGGTATCAAATGGAGTAGAATCGCCGCCGTCATGACTGAATTGCCCAAGGCTTACGAACCGACTTTAGTAGAAGAGAAATGGCAAACCCGCTGGCTGTCAGAGGGTTGCTTTCACGCGGATCCGAAATCTGACAAACCTGCGTACAGTATCGTAATCCCCCCGCCCAATGTGACGGGTGTGCTGCACATGGGCCACGTGCTCAACAACACAATTCAGGACATTCTGGCCCGCCGCGCCCGCCAGGAAGGCAAGGAAGTGCTCTGGCTGCCCGGCACCGACCATGCAGGCATCGCGACGCAGGCTCGTGTCGAAAAGGAGCTGGCCAAGGAGAATCCTCCCCGTACTCGCTTTGATGTGGGGCGCGAAGATTTCGTGAACATGGTGTGGGAGTGGAAGGATAAGCACGGCGGCATCATCATCAACCAGCTCAAGAAGCTGGGCTGCTCCTGCGACTGGGAGCGCGAGCGTTTCACCATGGACGACGTGTACGCCCCCGAGGTGGCGCGCGTGTTCACCGAGCTTTTCAACGAAGGTCTCATCTACCGCGGTCACCGCATGGTGAACTGGGACCCGGTGCTGCTTACGGCTCTTTCCGATGAGGAGGTAATCATGACTCCCTCCAGGAGCAAGCTTTACACCATCCGCTACAAACTGGCAGACGGCAGCGGCCAGCTGCTGGTTTCCACTACGCGCCCTGAGACAATCATGGCCGACGTGGCTGTGGCGGTAAACCCGAAGGACCCGCGCTTCTCCCACCTTATCGGCAAAACAGTTATCCGCCCGCTCTGCGAGACCGAAATCCCGATTATTGCCGATGACCATGTGGAAATCGAGTTCGGCACCGGCGCGCTGAAGATTACCCCTGCCCACGACCGCACTGACTTTGAGGTGGGGATGAAGAATAATCTGGAAATCATTGACGTGCTCACGGCAGATGGTCACATCAACTGTCCCGGCTGCCCTGAACTTCATGGCCTTGACCGTTTCGTGGCCCGCGAGAAGTCCATTGAGCTCATCGAGGCGAAGGGGCTGCTGGAGAAGGTGGAGGACTACGAGAACAACGTGGGTATCTCCCAGCGCTCCGATGTGCCGATTGAACCGCGCCTGAGCATGCAGTGGTTCCTGAAGTATCCCTGCGTGAAAGAAGCTGCCGAGGCTGTGGCCAATGGTGACATTGTATTCCGGCCGGCACACTGGGCCAAGACCTATGCCCACTGGCTGGAAGGGATTCAGGACTGGTGTATTTCCCGTCAGCTCTGGTGGGGACACCGCATTCCGGTGTGGTACCGCAAGGAAAAGGCTGCCGAGCTTCAGGCTGCTACCAAGCTTGATGCACAGGATGCCGCCGCCGGTGATATCTACGTGGGGGTGAATCCTCCCGCCGACCCGGAGAACTGGGTGCAGGACGAGGACGCTCTGGATACCTGGTTCAGCAGCTGGCTGTGGCCCTTCTCCACCATGGACAAGGAATGCCTGGCCAAGTTCTACCCGACCAGTGACCTGGTGACCGGCCCGGATATCATTTTCTTCTGGGTGGCACGCATGATTATGGCCGGCTATCGTTTCGCCGGTGGCAAGCCTTTCGGCAATGTATTCTTTACCTCTATTGTGCGTGACCTGCTGGGCCGCAAGATGAGCAAGAGTCTGGGCAACAGCCCCGACCCGCTGGACCTTATCGCCAAGTACGGTGCTGACGGGCTGCGCTTCGGCCTGATGCGTATCTCCCCCACCGGTACCGACGTGAAGTTTGACGAGAAGCAGATTGAAGAGGGCAAGAACTTTGCCAACAAGCTGTACAACGCTGCTCGTTTCCGCATGATGCAGGGTGCTGCCAGTACGGAGCCTGCACCGAAGTTCACGGCTGTACATATCGATATCCTCTCCAAGCTCAAGGAACTGCATGCCACCGTGGCAGAAGGTCTCAGCAAGTATGAGTTCAACACTTATACCCAGGCTCTGTATTCCTTCTTCTGGAATGAGTACTGCGCCCTGTTCCTAGAGGCTGTGAAGAATGACCTGCGTGACGGTGACCCCGCCGTGAAGAATGCTACGCTGTACACCATGGACACTGTGCTGCGTCACTATCTGGCTCTGCTTGCTCCCATCATGCCGCACATTGCGGAAGAACTGTGGAGCAGCCTGGGCTTTGCCAGGGACGGCCAGCCGCTCATGAGCACAGCCCTGCCCAACGCAGATACCCTTCTCTCCGGTCTGGACAATACTGCTATTTCCAAGGCCCGTGCCACCGCGACCGCCCTGTACGATACCGCCAACAAGGCTCGTAACCTGAAAGCTGAGTACAATCTGGCCACCAACCGCAAGGTGAAGTTTGTGCTGAAGCCCGCCGGTATCCCGGTGGATGCCGACCTCGCATCCCGACTGGCTCTGCTGGCCGGAGCTCTGAATACCGAGGTGAACAGCACCTACGAAGCCCCGAAGGGCACACCGACTGCTCTGACCCCGCTGGGCGAACTCTTCCTTCCGCTGGAAGGTCTGGTCGATGTGGAGGCCGAGCGCACCCGTATCACCAAGGAGCTGGAGAAGATATCCAAGGAAATCGCCAAGAGCAAAGCCAAGCTCGGCAATGCTTCCTTTGTGGACCGTGCCCCCGCTGCTGTGGTAGACCAGGAACGCGCCCGCCTGACGGAATGGGAGACCAAGACCGCACAGCTGCAGGCGATGCTCGAGGCTCTGTCATAATATTACCAACCACCCAACCTCCCAATGACGAATCCGGACCCTTTCGAGAGCCTGACTTCCCGGGAAAAAGAAGATTTTGAGCTCTGCGGTATTGTGACCGCAGAGCAGCTTCTGGCATGCAGTGTCGAAAGGCTGACAAGAGATCTGGAGCGAGCCAGGAGCTTCTTCCCCGAAAGACAGTTTGTGCTGACAAAGGAAAGAATCGTTGAGCTGCTTTCCTCTGACAAGACGTATGCGGAGGAGAGCACCTCCGAGTTTTCACACCTGCGCCGCGGCAAGGCGCTGCCTACCTCCCGCCTTCATAATCAGAGCAAAAAAGATGATGGCTCCGTTTCGTTTTCAAAAATGAGTTCGGATAAAGAGGGCCTGCACACGCCGGTGCGCAGCTTTCATCCGTGGCTTGCCTTATTTGCAGCGTTCGCTACGCTGCTTCTCATCATTTCCTTCCTGGCGCTGCTGGCAATTCCTGTTTACCTGGTGGTCCGCGAATCTTCCAGAATATCGGAGCTCCTCACACTGGTGGCACTGGTTGTCGTGCCCTGGATTCCTTATCTTATCCATTCGCACTTTGCGAAATGCCCGGTATGCCACATGAACGTATTCAGTTTTCATGGCTACACCCGCAGTAAGGCTGCGCATCGTTACCCTCTGCTGGGCTACAATCTGTCAACGGCTCTGCACTTGATTTTCTGCACATACTATGTGTGCCAGGCATGCGGTACTCCCGTACGGCTTCTGCGTGGTAAAAGACGCCAACACAGCTCTTAATTTTCATGAAATCACTCATACTTACCCTTTTCTGTGCCTGTGTCGGTTTTTGTGCTGCGGCTGAGACGACTCAGCCGGCCTCTCATATTGACCTCACGCATACCATTCTGGATTTTCTTGCCCGTACGGAGCTTTGTCTGAACTCCTGCCAGGATGCGGAGTCTGTGAAGGCTGCCCTGCCTCAACTCCGGGAGCTTCAGCAGGAGTGCGGGAAGATTGTTGAAATCCAGCAGGAGTTGCCGGAACCTACTGTGCAGGACTACATGGCCGTGCAGGATCAGATGGAGACCTTCAATACCAT
>JAZRBC010000055.1:0-46346 GCA_045634905.1 Akkermansia sp. | reverse complement strand
GTGAAGCTCCCCATCGGTGGGTTCCTGCCCTACAAGAACACCACGGGTCTGTAAATGAAAACTTGTCTGTTCGGCGGCTCCTTTGATCCGGTTCATGCCGGGCATCTGCATATTGCCGCTGCAGCGCAGCACGAATGCGGGTTGGATGAAGTCGTATTCCTCCCGGCTGCCTGTTCACCGTTCAAACAAGGCAGGTCCACATTGTTCACAGATGCTCAGCGCCTGCACATGCTGCAGCTTGCCACGGCCGGATGCCCCTGGGCGCGCGTGAGTGAGCTCGATTTGCAGCTTCCTCCTCCCAGCTGGAGCTGGCGCATCGCTGAACACTGGCATCAGCAGCATCCCGGAGCCGAAATTTACTGGCTCATGGGCACCGACCAGTGGGAACAGCTGCACCGCTGGGCCCGCTACGACTACCTCTGCGAGCTGCTGCACTTCATCGTCTACCACCGCGGAGAAGCTCCACAGCCACGCCCCGGGGCGCGCAGCAGCTTCATCTGCACCGGCATGCACCCGGCCTCCTCTTCAATCATCCGCGAATGCTTGAAAAAGAGCTCCACCCTTCCTGAAGGCTGGCTCCCCCCTGCTGTGGCGGATTACATTGCCTCCGCCTCAGCCGGGGAATGATAAAAGTCCGCTCCGACCACTGAGCTATACAGCATCTGAAAAGGGAAAACCAGCAGCTCCCCTGCCAGAAGCGTGGCATTTACCCCCACTGTCAGCAGCGGGTCGATTACGTAATCAAACGGTGCGGCCAACACCGAGCGGAGTCCCTTGCTTCCAACCACGCGGGTCGCATATGGTTTCAGCCTGTATGCACTTGTCGGGACAGTGTGGGTGTTTTTCAACAGCACTGGCTTCCAGGCAGCAGAAGGCGGTCCCTCCAGCAACGAATACTCCCCATCGGGGCTTTTCCGCACCCACAGCTGCCGGCCCGTGTCCTTCACCTCGGGGCAACAGAGGTAGCAATCATGCACAAAGACATCATACAGCATGCCATCGCGCCCGTGATATACCACTTCGGGCGCCTGCATCACTTCCGATGCGTACTTCCGGTTCTGATAGACAATGCCACCGACCGGGCGCCCTGTATCGACCGCCACCTGCTCCACGGCTCCATCACGAATGACACCGCCGATATTGCTGACACAGCTGCTCAGAATCAGAGCTGCCACCGCCAGCAAGACCTGTCTCATCTTCATCATCCGGACACTCTACCGTACAGGGACTCTACTGTCAACTGAAAAAAGACCGCCGGAACCTCCTCCGGCGGTCTTTTCCTGCAGACATGGCCTACGGAATATTTAATGCGTACTATTACAGGCTTTCACCGAAGTCCTCGCGGAACTTGGCAGCCAGCTTCTCCTGCCAGTCGCTGAGCGGCTGCAGGCGTCCGAAGAAGAAGCGGAGCACCTCCGGCTCTTCCACCCACTTCAGACCACCGATAAGCTCGCGGTTGTCGTACAACCACTTCACACGGTCGGCGCAGTACTTCACCTGGGAAAGCGTGAACACGCGGCGCGGGCAGGCCAGACGCACCAGCTCCAGCTCGGCGTAGTTCTCAGAACCATCGGGGTTGCGCTGCTCGGAAAGGGAGCCGCGCTCCATGCCGCGGATACCACCGGCAATGTACAGAGCCGTGGCCAGAGCACCGGCGGGGTACTGCTCGTGCGGAATGTTGGGCAGGAATTCAGAGGCGTTGATGTGAGCACCCAGACCACCGGCGGGCTTCACCATGGGCACGCCGTATTCGGAAAGCTCCTTCACCAGATATTCGATGAAAATGGGGCCCTGGTTGATGATTTCCTCGTCCAGAGTCTCAAGCAGACCGACAGCCATGGCTTCCATGGCACGCACTTCCATACCACCGTAGGTCAGGAAACCTTCGTACAGCGGAATGAAGGCCTTCATCTTGAGGATGAGCTTCTCGTTGTTGGAGATAATGGCACCACCGCGGGCAAAACCCAGCTTGCGGCTGGAGAAGTAGATAAGATCCATCTCATCCGCAATCTTACGGATGATTTCAGCGATGGTCATGTTCTTGGCGGCCTCTTCACGGGTCTTGATGAAGTACAGGTTGTCCTGCAGCAGAGAGGCATCGAGCACGCACATCACGCCGAACTCCTTACAAACGGCGGCTACGTCCAGCATGTTCTGCATGGAAAGAGGCTGGCCGCCAATCAGGTTGGTACCGGCTTCGATACGCACAAAGGGCACATGGTCGGGGCCCACTTCCTGAATCAGATTGCGCAGGCGCTCAATGTCGAAATTACCCTTGAACGGCAGGTCGAGGTTGGGATCGAGCCCCTCCTCAGTGATAAGTTCCTCCACGCGGCCGCCCTTGCGGGTGATGTGGGCCTTCGTGGTGGTGAAGTGGAAGTTCATGGGAACCACGTCACCTTCCTTCACAAAGGTCTCGGCAAGGATATTTTCGCAGGCGCGGCCCTGGTGAGCAGGCAGGAAGTGCTTGGTACCGAACACCTGTTCGATGACCTTGGCAAGACGGTTGAAGGTTTCGGAACCGGCGTAGGAGTCGTCAGCCTGCATGGAAGCAGCCACCTGATTGTCACTCATGGCATTCACACCCGAGTCCGTGAGCATGTCCATGAACACATCCTTATTCTGCAGCAGGAACGTATTGTTACCGGCTTCGCGCAGCTTCTGCACGCGCTCCTCTACTGAGGGCAGGAACAGCTTCTGCACCACACGCACCTTGTGCATTTCCAACGGCACCTGGTGCTCTTCCTTGTAAAACTTAACGATAGACATGATATTGATTCGGTATGTAAAATTACTCTCAGCGCCCGGCTTCCGCACAAAAACGCAGGCGGATTTTACCACGCCACCTCTCATTGTCAACGCTTTTGTTGGCCATATTCAGTCAGCAGAAAAAACGCACCGCCGTTCACCAGGAGGCGAAAAAAGGAGCATCCACCAGATATTTGCCTTGCTTGTACGGCGCATTGGTAATATAATACCACGCGTTGTTATGATTGAGCAGTTACGCAAAAGGCTTCTGGACCGGGACAACCCGGTGCGTATTCATCTTATTGGCGTAGCAGGTGCCGGCATGAGCGGCATTGCACGCATGCTCCTGGAAATGGGGCACCGGGTGAGCGGCTGCGACCGCGTCACCAGCGAGGAAACGGAACGACTCCAGCAGAGCGGACTCCGCTTTGCGTGTCCTCATACCGCCAATGCTGTGGCGGATGCAGAAATCGTCATTTACTCCAGCGCAATCCGCGAAGACAATGTGGCCCTGGCCGCAGCCCGCAAGCTGGGCAGCCTGTGCCTGCGCCGCGCCGAATGCCTGGCCGCCATCCTGAACAACAAGAAAGGCGTGGTCGTAGCCGGTACTCACGGCAAGACCACCACCTCGGCCTTGACGGCGCATCTGCTGCGGGAAGCCCGTCTGCGTCCCTGCCACTACGTGGGCGCAGAAATCCCCGTACTCGGAGCAAACGCGCACTGGAACGCAGACAGCGACTACCTGATTGCCGAGGGCGATGAATCCGACGGCACGCTGGTGAATTACATTCCCGAGCACAGCATTGTGCTGAACGTGGAAGCAGAACACCTGGATTTCTACCGCGACCTCGACCATATCAAAGAGGTGTTCCACACCCTGTGCCGCCAGACACGAGGCACCATTTTCTACTGCAAGAGCGACAACGGCGCTGCCGATGTGTGCAGCCAGTACCCGAACAGCGTCTCCTACGGCTGGCAGGATGCTGATTACACCGCTACCAATGTGACCGTGAAACGCGGCCGCACGCTCTACACCATCAACCACAAGGGCGAAAAACTCGGCCGCGTGGAACTGGGGATTCCCGGCCGTCACAACGTGCTCAATTCACTCGCAGCCACGGCAGCAGCCCTGGAAATGGGGGCAGATTTCGCCAGCATTGCCCGCGGCCTTGCTTCCTTTGCCGGAGCACGCCGCCGATTCGAGACCAAGTATCTTTCCAAAGATTACCGCATCGTGGATGACTACGGCCACCACCCCACGGAAATCGCCGCCACGGTGCAGACCGCCCAGAGTCTGAAACCGGACCGTCTGGTCATTCTGTTCCAGCCGCACCGCTACACGCGCACCCAGCTGCTGCGCGATGATTTCGGCAAGGTGCTGCAGAATGTGGACAAACTGTTCGTGGCAGATGTGTATCCTGCCAGCGAGCTGCCGATTCCGGGCATCTCGGGGCAGACAATCGTCGATGCCGTGCAGGAAAACGGCCCGGTGGATGCCATATTCCTGCCGGACCTGGCCCAGGCTCACCATGTGGTGGGCAACCAGCTGAAACCCGGCGACCTTTTCCTGACCCTGGGCGCTGGTAACGTGCACGAAGCCGGCACAAAGATTTCCAAAGACCTGCGCATTCTCTCCGAAATGCAGGCCGAATGCGGCTGCGACTTCCCTGCCCGCCTGTATGAACCCATGAGCCAGCACACCACCATGGGTGTGGGCGGCGAAGCTCAATACTGGGTGGAACCCGACAGCGTGGAAACCATGCAGAATGTGGTCAACTTCTTCAAGGACCGCAACATTCCTGTGCATGTGGTGGGTCGCGGGTCCAACCTCATCGTACGCGACGGCGGCATACGCGGCGCTGTCATTCACCCCAATGGCGGAGAATTCGACAAGCTGGAGCTGGTGAACTCCACCACCATTGTGGCAGGTGCAGCAGTCAAGCTCAAGAAACTGGCTGCCTTTGCCGCCAGAAACGGCATCTCCGGATTCGAGTGGATGGATGGAATCCCCGGCTGCGTGGGTGGCAGCCTGCGCATGAATGCCGGCTGCATGGGCGGCGATATGTGGCAGGTCTTCTGCAAAGCCACCGCTCTGGATGAAGATGGCGACGTGGTCAAGTTCTGCAAGGAGGACATGACCCCCGCACGCTACCGCAGCATGCCTGATTTCGAGCACAACATGGTGCTGCAGGCCACATTCCGCGGCACAACCGGCGACACCGCTGCCATCGAAGCCGCCATGGAGGATTCCCGCACCCGTCGCAAGAATACCCAGCCGCTCCAGGCCAGCGCCGGCTGCACCTTCCGGAACCCGGAGGAGATTCCCGCCGGCAAGCTCATCGAAGAACTGGGGCTCAAGGGATTCAGCATCGGCGGAGCTCAGGTCTCCACCAAGCACGGTAACTTCATCATCAACACAGGAAACGCCAAGGCTACCGATGTGACCGAACTCATCGACCACATCATCCGCACGGCTCAGAAGGAACGCGGCATCACCCTGCACGAGGAAGTACAGGTTATCGGCGACCGCGAAGCCCAATTCTAAAATTACACATTCTGTCTATATGAAAGAACTCAGGAAGGATACGAAGATTGCCCTGCTTATGGGAGGTCCGGGGTCAGAGCGAGACGTATCGCTGACCTCCGGTCAGGGCGTGCTGGAGGCTCTGCGCGGCGAAGGATTCACCAACGTGACTCCGGTTGAAGTAGGTGAGGTGGATCCCGTAATTCCCGAAGGTACCGAGCTTTGCTACAACATCATCCACGGTACATACGGTGAGGACGGCACACTGCAGCGCTACCTTGAGAAGCTCGGCATGCCCTACACCGGCGCCGGCTCCGAAACCAGCCGCAAATGTTTCGACAAAGTGCTTTCCAAGCAGGCCTTTGTAGCGCACAATGTCCCCACACCGCTGAGCGAGACTCTGGTACCCGGCCAGAAACCCACCCTGCCCCTGCCCTGTGTGGTGAAGCCCCCCTGCGAAGGCTCTTCCGTAGGCGTGCACATCGTGCATACTCCTGAGGAGCTGGACTCCGCCCTGGAAGATGCCGCTCGCTACGGCAAGGAGATTCTGGTGGAGGAATATATCAAGGGCAAAGAGCTGACCGTGGCCATCTTCAACGGCGAAGCCCTGCCTGTAGTTCATATCTGCCCCCGCAGCGGATTCTACGATATGAACAACAAATACCCCTCACTCTACGGTGGTGTCGGTTCGGACTATATCTGCCCCGCCGATATCAGCGACGAGGAAACCAAGGCTGTGCAGGCCGCAGCAGTGGCAGCTTACAAATCGCTGAACGTAGAGGTATATGGCCGAGTGGACGTACTCCTGACAGATGACGGTAAGCCCTACGTTCTGGAAATCAACACGATTCCCGGCATGACCGGCGCTTCCCTCTTCCCCAAGGCCGCCAAGGCCGCGGGCATTTCCTACGGTGAACTCTGCACCCGCATAGCAGAGGTTTCCCTGAACCAGCCACGCGGCTGACACCCCCGCCGCGCGAGCTTCCCGCATGAAGAAACGTAACCAATACCGCGACCATTTCGGCAGCAGCCATACGGCCACTGCCAAAGTGAAAGTGCTGGAGGCGGCCTTGTCCATCAAGGACCGCCTGTTCAGCATGGTGGCGCTGCGGCGCGGTCTGCGCCGTCTACGCCGCGGGGTGCTGATTCTCCTCATCGTCATCCCCGTAGTGGCAGGTATCATCTGGGGTGCCATGACCGCGGTCGAAAAGGCCTACAGCCTCAGCATCGACAAAATCAGCTACGATTCCCGGCAGAAACTCATCTCGAAAGAGCATGCCCTGCGTATCCTCGGCATTGAAGGGGCCATCAACATGGCCACTCTTGATACCGCAGCCATGCAGCGCAAGCTCGAAAGCGACCTCAGTATCGAGTCTGCCCACATCCGTGCTGAACTGCCCGATGCTCTGCACATCGAGATTAACGAGCGCATTCCCGTGGTCTATGTTGAGCAGGAAAGCGGAGCCGGCACCGGCAACCGCAACCGTTTCTTCATGGATCCCCGAGGAAAGCTTTTCCCGGTTGTCGAGGAATACCACCGGAATTTCATGGGGGTACCCGTCTGGTATCTGCAGCCGGGAGATGTAGACCAGTTTGCGGCAGGAGCCACGGTAAGCGAAGAACGCCGACGGCCGATTGTGGAACTGGTGGCCGCCGCAAACCTTTACAGTCTGGTGGAAATTCCCGCTATCCGCGAAATTTTCCGACCCAAGGAATGGAAACTCATTGCCACACTCGATGGCGGAGCCGAAGTGCTGATGCAGGTGTATGATATCAAAGGGCAGATGGAGCGTCTCTCCATGATTCTGGAGCACTGCCGCGCCACCCGGCGCCATGCCCGGAGCATCAATGTCATTCCCCGCATTAACCCCACAGTCATCTACGCTGATTCACAGGCGCAAAAATAACACACGCCACCCGTTTTAACATTGACCGGAAGGGGGGCATTATGCTAGCATAGTAGCACGGTGCGCAAACTGCGCCAGTGCATAGATATGAGAGCAAAAATCATGGATTTGGGGGAGCACGTGCCCGGAGGGCAGAAGTTGCCGCAGTGGTTACTTGGTCTGGGGGAACGCTTGCTGGGGTTCCATGAATTCAATGTGGCACATTCCAAAATCGAGGATGACCAGGAAGCTGGCAGCACCGACAATTTCTTCCGTCTTGCCTGTAAGCATCTTCCGCTGAATTACGAGCTGGAAGGTCTCGAAAACATTCCGGAAGAAGGCCCCTGCGTCATCGTGAGCAACCACCCCCACGGCATGTCCGATGGGCTCATGATTGGCGACATCGCAATGAAGCGCCGCAGCGATATACGTATTGTGGTCAATGAGTTCCTGAACTGCGTACGCGGCATGCGCCCTTACCTGATAACGGTGGATGTCTATGGTGGAGAAGAGGCAAAGCGGGCCAATATGGCCGGCATGCGGGAAATGCTCAAATGGCTGCGCGAAGGGCACTGTCTCATTCTCTTCCCCAGCGGATCGGCAGCATCCTGGTCTGAGGAAGATGGCCGCGTCATCGATGACCCCTGGCAGACCAACATGGGGGCAATCATCCGCAAGACCGGTGCCACCGTGGTTCCCATGCATTTTTCCGGTCAGAACGGCAGGCTTTTCCAACTGGCTACAAAGTATTGCAAGGAAAAGAGGTCTGCCCTGCTGGCTCGCGAAATCAAGCGCGACAGCCGGACCCTGCATCACGTGAAAGTCGGGCGCCCCATCGCGGCCAGCCGTATCGCCATGACGGAAAGCGATGAAGCGTTGATTGATTATCTGAGACTCTGCAGCATGATGCTGCGCTACCCCGACACCGCAGCCTGCAAGACCGGCGACAGCGCACCGCGCAACATGGAACCCATCGATTCTCCTGTGGAACCCGGTATTCTGCAGGCAGAGCTCGATTCCCTGCCGGAGGATGACCACCTGCTATATACCCACAGCAGCACAGGGCTGCAGATATACGCCGCACAAGGTCACCAGATTCCCAACATGCTCAAGGAAATCGGAGTGCAACGGGAAATCACCTTCCGCGCCGTGGGCGAAGGTTCAGGCACAGCCTGCGATACAGATGATTTTGACTTATACTATGACCACCTCATCATGTGGGATCCGGCAGAGCGCCGCATTGCCGGTGCCTACCGTATGGGGCGCACAGACGAAATCGTAAAAGCCCGGGGAGCTGCAGGCATCTATAATTCTGAGTTCTTCTCGCTGGGCAACGAATTCGTCAACCATGTCCGCAATGGTCTGGAAATGGGGCGTGCCTTCATCACGGCGCCCTACCAGAAGCATCCGGCCTCGCTGGATACGCTCTGGATGGGCATAGGCCGCTTTGTGCTGAAATATCCCCAGTACCACCTGCTGTACGGCACGGTGAGTGTCTCCTCTGAGTACACCGTGCGCTCCCGCACACTCATTCACGAATATCTCAAATGCCACTGCATGAATCGCAGACTCGCCGAGCACGTGCAGGCCAAAACGCCGCCGGCTCATATGGACCTGCTGAGCGAGGATGCCCGTCTGCTGCCGGCCGGACTGGCGGATCTGCGCCTGATGAGTGCGCTTATCAGCGACCTGGAACCGGATGGTCGCAGTATTCCGGTGCTGCTGCGCCAGTACCTGCGGCTTGGCGGCGAAATGATATCCTTCAATGTAGATGCAGAGTTCGGAAGCACCCTGGATTGCCTCGTTCTGGTCGATTTGACCAAAGCTCCGGAGCGACTGATGACCCGCTACTGCGGTGCCCCGCTGAAATCCACCTGTTAACACGCGCAAATACTTGACAAATCCGAAATAATAGTGCACTATCATCATGTCCATGGGGAAGCATAGAAACAAAAAGAGCAAACGGCGCTCCAGGGTAGCACTGGCCCTGGTACTGGGGAGTCTTACACACCTGAATGCCAGCGCGGCGGATCTGGTACCTCTGCCGGAAGATATTTTCGACAGCAAGCATGATCCCAACCCGCTCATGGATGTCACCAGCCGCACGGTGAGCGGCCTTGGCAGTGCTGCGCCGGAAATCCCTGACGAGCTGAAAATCACCAACGATGGCGGCTCCATCAGCTACGACAGCGAGAAAAAGATTTTCCTGTATAACAGTGAGGAGAACAAGAAAATCCGTCTTCGCACCGACAGCGGAACAGATATTCATACCCCGTCAATCGAAGCCCGGCTCGAAACCGGCGAGGCCGTCCTGAAGGGTCCGGTCACGATGTACCAGGATGAAGTGATGGTACGCGGTGACGATGGAGGTTTCTACAACTGGAAGGAAAAGAAGACCTCGGTAAACAAAGTACGTATCAAGGTGAACGGCCTCATGGTGCGAGGCTCCCGCATTGAATACAACACAGATGCGGAGGGCAAGGAGTTCATCACCGTTTACGATGCCTACGTAACGACCGAAGACGTCAAGGACCCCTCCGTCTGGATTGGTGCAGGAACGCTGACCATCTACCCCGGCGATTACGGTAAGGTCTCGCGCCTGAGTATCGCGGTTGGCGATACGGATGTGGCGGTGCCGGTGCTGGGCTGGTTCACCTTCTCCCACTCGCTGAATCCGCGCGAGGGCTACATGCCGGGCTTCGGCACGCGTTCCCACTGGGGTGTCTATCTGGAAAATAATTATGGCATCCTCTTCGGCAACCGTCGTGTAGACGGCATCATGCCTACAGCAGATTACCTGGCCACCCTCCATCTCGATGGCCGCACACGCCGCGGTCTGGCTGCCGGTCTTGATCTGGAGAACATCGAAATGACCCGCAAGAACAAGGACATGAAGGGATTCTCCTTCTATTTTGCGGATGATACAGACCCGATGATTAACCCGGTTGAGGGCGAACGCGAACACACCGGGCACGACCGCTACCGCATCGCGCTGCAGGCTCTGTGGGATGTAACACCCCCCGGGGACACGAAGGCAGACTGGAAACTGGCGACCAATGTCAACATAGTGAGCGATCAGTACATGCTGCGTGATTTTCTTCCGGAAATCAGCCGTACGAACGACAAGCCGGACAACACCGTGCGCCTCACCCGCCGCACGGATAACAGCCAGAGCATGCTCTTCACCCGCTTTGCTCCTAATGATTACTACGTGACCGATGAGCGACTGCAGGCCTCGTACTACCGGGTTCGTTCCGCCATAGGCAACACCGGAATCAACTACGAGACAAACAACTCGGCTGCAGTCATGCGCCAGTATCTGCCTACCGAGCAGAAACTTGAGTACAAGCGCCAGATTGACAATGTGCGCGACCAGAAGCTCAAGGAGTATTACTCGCGCCTCATGAACACGGAAAGCTACTTCCGAGTCAACACCACGCACGAGTTCACCACCAGCCTGACGGCATTCAAATTCCTCAACATCACCCCGAAACTGGGTGCGGCCTACACAGGCTATTACGATGTGGGCGGCATCGGGTCCGACAACCGGGTACTCGGCTATCTGGGCTGCGATGTGAACATGAAGTTCCACAACACCTACCCGAACTTCAAAGTCAGATCCTGGGGGCTAGAGGGACTCACCCACGTCATCAAGCCCTACGCCAGCTACTCACAGGGCAAGGTTTCCTCCTCGAACGAATACGTACCCCAGATTGACACCTGGTCCAGCACCTACAGCGGTGGCAGTACCCACCCGGTTCCGCTGGATTTGTGCGGGTTTACCGGCGTAGACGGCTGGGGAGACTGGAACATCATCCGCTTCGGCATGCAGAATGTCTTCACCACCCATGTGGATGGTGAGCAGCGCCGGCTCCTCTCCTGGGATGCCTTCTGTGACTACAACGTCGATAATCCCGGGTCTCCCTCCCGTTTCTCCAACCTGTACAACATCCTCACTTTCTACCCCTCGAAGCGTTTCGAGCTGAGTCTCAGCACGCAGACACCCACCATCGACAATGGGGAGGGGTACAACCAGTACAGCATCTCAGCCCGCATCATCCCCTGCGAGTGGATGGAAACCTATGTTTCATACCACAACATTCAGGACCACCCCATTCAGGAAGATTCCGGGCAGTTTCACCTGCGCACCAATATCCGCCTGAACGAGAAGTACACGCTTTCCGCACAGTGGTACTATGAAATCGAGGAGGGGCGCATGCCCATTCAGCAGTACTCCATCTTCCGCCACTGCGGGGCATGGTACGCCGGTGCCACCTTCTTCCTGCGCGACAACGGTGGTAAACGGGAAGAAGGCTTCGGTATCTCTTTCACCCTGGGTGAAACCGGTACAGCACTTCCCATCAACCTGCTCTGATAAAAGTACCGAGCACATTCCACCTCAGCAAAAGCCCTCTTCCCGGAGGGCTTTTGTTGTACACGGCTCCAAAGGTTCAGCAGGCGGGGCAGCAAGTTTGAGCTTGACATTCAGGGCATATGCCGCCATTATATGGCGCCTGCGGTGCATCCCCGCAGAATCACACGAACCATGCTGCTGAACGTTAAACAATACGGAGACCCTGTCCTGCGCGCGGTGAGCGCCCCGGTAGAACATGTTGATGATGAGCTCAAGACCCTGGTGGAGAATATGCTCGAAACCATGTACGCCACCGAGGGAATCGGGCTGGCGGCTCCGCAGGTCGGGCTGAATATCCGGCTGGTGGTCATTGATATCCCCGAGGATGAAGAAGAAGAGGGCGCTGAGCCGGAAATGATTACAGTGAACGGCGAGCAGAAGCCCATGCGCAGCATCATGCCGCTGGTATTCATTAACCCGGAGCTTGAACCCTACGGCAAACAATACCTTTTTACAGAAGGCTGCCTGAGTGTGCGCGGTATCCGCGCCAATGTCGCACGCCCCGAATTCGTGAAAGCCCGACTTACCCTGCTGGACGGCAGTGTGCTCGAACTCGACTGCGGGGGCCTGCTTGCCCGTTGCCTGCAGCACGAGTGCGACCACCTCGATGGTTTCCTTTATGTAGACCGTGTTTCCTCTGCCGCCAAGATTACACTGGCCAAGAAGCTCAAGAAGCTCGCCGCCACGCGCTGAGCCAGGCGGCCTGCAGCAAGCTGGCATATACAGCCCGGCGGGTGATTTTCACCTTTTCCATCCCTGCGCGCTGAGCAATCAGCCGCAGGGTTTTGAGTCCCAGCAGCGCCGGAAGCATGGCGGTGAAGCGCAAGCGGAAACCGCGGAGGCGAGTGGCATAATCCAGGCCATCATTGAGGTATCGCTCCGCCCTGCAGCCCCATACCTGCGGTTCACTGCAAAGATACAGACGCCCCCGGGCTGCGTCCTCTTCCATATCGCGCAGGATATTCACCAGCTGCAGTCCCTGCCCGTAGCGGATACCCGCCTGAGCCATGATATCGCGCCGGGCGGGGTCGCAGAAAGAGTCTCCAAGGGTGGCCAGTCCCAGATCCGTCCAGAACTCCCCCACACATCCTGCCACCAGATACGTATAACGCCGGGTATCATCATCGGACTCCACGGAATTGCGCTCATCAAAATAGCTCAGGTCCCACAGCTGCCCTTCCACAATGACAGCCAGCACCCGGCGCAGCAGGCGGAGCTCATCCTCCGATACCTGATTCAACAGGTTCAGGCATTCATCGAACCGGCGGAGCAGAGTCGCTTCCGACTCCCTGGTCTGGGCCGCTGCCATCTCACCCCGGAGCCGGAAAAGCAGCTCGGATAACTCATCCGCCGGCAGCTCACCGGCCACCGCACGCCCCATCTGCCGCAATACTGCAGCCCTCAGCCCGGTATCGGCAGTTGACGTATCTGCCACACTATCCGTGGCGCGAGCCAGCATATACCCAAGGGCAATTCCCCGGCGCATGGCAGGAGGAAGCCACACCATGCTCAGGTAAAACGAGCGGGAAACCGCCTTGAGCAGCGCAAAATCCATATTGTTCAGCTCAGCTGGCGCAAGGCGCCGCGAATCAATTCATCCGTTCCGGCCTGCGGGTTATCCTTGAGCAGTTTCACGATGGCCTTACGGGCTTCGGTCTGCTTGAATCCCAGCGCCACCATAGCCAGCTCGGCATCGGAAGCAGCCTGCGTAGTGGTCCCCTGCTGCTGAGCCTCCCAGGTGGAAGCCACACCGATTTTGTCCTTGAGCTCCAGGATAATACGCTCTGCCGTGCGCTTGCCTACACCCTTGGCTCGGGCCACGGATTGCACATCGCCCTGCACCACCGCCTGTTTGAATGTATTGACATTCAGGCTGCTGAGAATAGCAATGGCAGTAGCGGGTCCAATGCCGCTCACGCGGTCGATGAGCAGGCGGAAAATGTCCCGCTCGGCATCCGTAGCAAAACCGTACAGCACCTGCGCGTTCTCTCGCACATGCATGTGAATCTTGAGCATGATTCCCTGCCCGACCATGGGATTAAGCTGATCAAAGGTCGAGAGAGGCACCGTCACCTCGTAGCCTACACCGTTCACATCCACCACCAGACACTGCGGCAGTGCCTCAGCCACCGTTCCCCGTAAAAATGAAATCATGACTGTGTGGCAGGTGTGGGTTGAGGTTTCGGGGCCAGCGGGTCATCCACCTGCTGAAACTTTGCCTCCGGGGTCAGGCCGCCCATCTCCTGCAGAAGTTCCTGCACACGGGTGTTGAGACGCTCGTAATTGATGGGGCCATTCTCCGGTTCCTTCGTTCCGGGGAAAACAATGTAACTCACCCCGAGATTCGACACCGGGCGGGCAAAGGGAGTAGCCTTCGGGTTGATGAGCCGGGCCAGGCGCAGCGAAGCCTCGCCCGCCTTGAACCGGGGGCCGTAGTCCCCCACTATGGCCGGGAACACGCGGTCCTCCACCACCACGGCGGCGTAGTCCCCGAGCTGAGGTCGGTAGGCATCATTGCTGCCACTCTTGAAGGTCAGAGGAATCACGATAAAGGAATCATACTCCGCCAGCAGGAAACTGTACTTCTTCAAATCATGCACCACATTCCGGGCATGCTGCAAATCATCTGCACTTGCCTTCTTATCCTTGCTGAGCTTCTTCACCCGTTCCTCCCAGTGCGGCAGCAGCGGGTTGGGCGTAGTCCCCAGCTTACGCCAGCGGTACGAAGTCATCGGCTGGTAGAAATCACTGTTTTTCACCTTCTCCGGCATATCTGGCAGGCGGTCGCCATCTGACCCATCGGACACCACATCCATATCCGCCTGCATCCACAGCAGTTTCCGGTTCGTCTCCGGAGCCTCGATTTCCAGAATCGTATCGGTATCGTAATAATTGTGGCGGTCCAGCAGGCGGTCCAGCGTTGCAGCATTCTTACGGATACGATTCTGCTTGTGCAGATAAAGCGCCTGATACCACTGGGAAACCCTGGCCTTCGACATCAGCTCCGCATAGCGGGAGAAAAGCCCGGGCAAACGGGGGTTTGCATGTTTCAGGCTCTCGCCATCCGCAGCCTGCGGCAGCCGCAGGTTCAGCGACACACGTACCTGATAGGCCTCCTGAGCCTTACGGTCCTGCGATGCAGTAGAACCGGCATCAAAATTCACCGAGCTGCTGATATTCAGCCCCTGAGTCATGGAATTGATGTGGTCGTAGCGGCCGGGTTCAACGCGTTCGGGCAGCGCCGGAGGAAAAGGCGGCAAGGTGATGGCAGGCATGGCAAATGCCTCTTCCGGGCACCAGGGCTCCGGTTCCAGCGCTTCGTCCTCCTCCACTTCGGCAGGAGGTGGAGTCACCGGGGTGGCGGGGACTGACACTTCCGGAGAGGGCGCAGGTTTCTTGCGCTTTTTTTTCTTACGCGGCGGCTTACTGTCCTCCGTCAGAGCCTTGACCAGTTCTGCAGGGTACGGGGTGTAAAGCGCCCCTGCTCCCACCAGCAGCACACCAAGCAGCCCCAGCCGGAACCACGTGAACAACTTTATCTTCTGTTTTCGGTGAAACAAGTGTTTCATGCTGAACTTATATCGAAAATCTTATTTTTCGCGGATGGCTTCCACCTTGCGGGGGCGGCACCCCATCACAGCCCGCAGTAACCACAGAGGGGTGTTCCGGAGCAGCCAGCCAATCAGACGGATGCGGCGCGACGGATAAAAACGGGGCTTGTTCCTGGCCAGCGCATCCAGCGCGCCATTCACCACCGTTGGAATCGAGGTGTACACCCACTTCTTGAATGACGAATACCCATTCGTACACCCATGCCGGCGGGCCACATTTCCGAACCCTGTATGCACCGGCCCGGGACACACCGCCACCACCGGCACACCGGCTTTACTCACCTCCAGCCGCACCGCCTCGGAGAACGAGGCCACAAATGCCTTCGATGCCGCATAAATTGCAAAATCGGGTATAAACAAATCTGCCGCCAGCGATGCGATATTGATGATACCGCCCCCCTGGCTCACCAGTCGCGGCAAGACAGCCCGGGTCAGTTCAGCCACAGCCAGTACATTGACCTGAAGCATCTGATTATTGCGCTCCGGCGTACTTGACATATACTCACCGTAATCCCCCAGGCCGGCATTGTTGACGAGCAGCACTCTGCCCTCCGGCAGTGCCTGCAGCTCCTCCACCAGCTTCTCACGGGCTGGCTGCGATGCCAGGTCACAGGCTTTTACTGAAACCTGCAGAGCAGAATTGGCGGCCCGCAATTCATCCGCCAGTTCATGCAACACCTCCTGGCGACGCGCCACCAGCACCATATGGGCGCATTCGCCCACCAGACGCCGCGCAAACGCCATACCAAAACCAGAAGAAGCCCCCGTTATGATTACATGCCCGTACATCGTCCACTCATCTTGCCACAAACAGGCTCATCTATCAAGCATAAAAGCCGCTGCGCTGGCCGCATATGCCGGATTTACTCAGCACCACTCGAGAATGAGCGCTTTGCCTGGGGGAATTTCAACAGGCAGGCCTATGGAATCCAGCCCCTCCAGAGTACTCTCCAGAATCGGGTTGGTCACGTCTGTCAGCGGTACGAAGCGGTAGCTGCCCGGCTTTTTCCCAGCCCATTCGCAGGCATGAGCCGGAATATGGACATGCGTCCGGGCTGTTTCGACCGGATGGAAATTGCAGACCACCAGCAGCGTGGACTTTGCCTTCCGATAATGCCGCAGGAATGCGTAAAGACTATGCCCCGAAACAGTCTCACCGGCTTTCCTCCCGAAATCCGCCGTTTCCCGGTTTGCCCAGTTCAGTCCGTAGAAAGCTCCTCTGGCCAGAGCCGGGTGCTGCAGCAACGTGAGCAGACGAACCGTAAAGCCGCGGAGCTCAAGCTCCTCCGGCGTAAGCTGAGTTCCATCATAAGCCCCGCCATTAGTCCAATGCTGCAAGCGCGGCAGTGAGGTGTAGTCAAAGATGCTGGTCCGGCCATTATCTCCACCATATCCGCCGGGACCTTCAGCGCGTTCTCCGGCTTCCTGGCCGTTGTACACCAGGACCGGCCCGCAGGTGGAGCAGTACTGAGCCACCATAACCGCCTGAATCACCTTCGGTCCCACACCCGCCCAGTACAGAGGAGATGCGATTCGAGGCTCATCGTGATTTTCAATATAACGGACCCCGCCCCAGGACATCGGGAGGTCCGACAAGTGAAAGCGATCCAGATCATTAGCCCAGGCTCCACCTTCGTAAATCTTGCGCAGAGCCTCGTACGCCACTCCGTCATACACCGCGTTGAACCCTGCAGACAGCAGCGCCTCGTGAACCGGCCCTTCAAGCAGCTTCAGGTGGTCATCATACCCTTCGGCCATAAAGAAAACCGAACTCTCGCGCAGACGGGCATGCGCTATAATCCAGCGCCAGAACGGCAGTGGCACCATATGCGCCATATCGCAGCGGAAACCACCCACTCCCATTTCCTGCCAATACGCCAGCACCTCATTCATCAGCCGCCAGGTGCGGGGAATCGCGTATTCAGGTGCCAGCAGACCGGGCAGCGCCGCGGCAGAATGACTACCGTGCCGGTAATCCGTGCCATAGTTCAACTTGGCCGTTTCATACCAATCATACGCGCCCGGACTCCAGCTGGCCACATTGTTACCCGTCACGCGACCACACCCGGACTCGGGGTCAAAATCGCCATCCGGCAGGTGCATGGGCAGCGTCGAATGATGCGGTTCCAGGTAATAGAATGAATTATCGCGCGCAAAGAAGCACCCCGTGTCATCCTGCGCCCCGAAACTGCTCTCCGGGCGGACAGTGGAATGATAGTTGCGAGACACATGGTTCGGCACAAAATCAATGACGGGCACCATCCCCCAGCGCCGGCACCGATGAAGCAATGCTGCAAATTCCTCCCTCCGTTGTGCAACATTCTCCGCCAGGTCGGGGTCTACGTCAAAATAATCAGTCACCGCATACGGGCTGCCGGCAATACCTTTCACAATACAGGGAGGGTCTGCGGGAAGCGCCTCGTGAGGAGTCCGGGTTGCATGCCGCAGCACCCCGGTGAACCAGAGGTGAGTCACCCCCATGCGGGCGATTTGTTCCAACGCCGCATCGGTAATACCATTGAACGTCCCGCAGCCATTCTGCTCGCGGCTTCCCCAGGGCTTTCCTCCCACGGTAAAATTGCTGAAATGGCGGACAAAAAGCTGGTAGATGACAGGGCGCATAGTGGTATTTCCGTATACTACCACCCGGAACCGCTGTTTTCAAGAACAAAAGGCTAACGGAAGCAAGGCTCCGCGCCAAATACGCATTGACAACTCTGGCCGGTCTGAGTATTCTGGAAAGCAGAAGAAGTAAAGTCATATGGATTGGAACCACATTATCGCCTCTGCCGGCACCCTGTTTCTGGTGATGGACCCACCCGGGAATGCCCCCATCGTGAAAAGCCTGCTGCAGCAACTGCCGGAGCAGCGCCGAGCCCGGGTGCTGGTGCGTGAGCTCTGCTTTGTTCTCCTGCTTCTGCTCTTTTTCTTCTTTCTCGGCAAAGGTCTGCTGGGGTGGATGGGTATCAGCAGCAGCTCACTGAATCTCAGCGGAGGAATCATGCTCTTCATCATTGCGGTAGGCATGGTGTTTCCCTCCCGGACCAGCGCTATCAACACATTCAGGAACACCGAGATGTTCATCGTGCCGGTGACAGTACCCATCATCGTGGGGCCTGCGGCCATATCGCTGGTCATGATGCAGGCGGCACTCTGCTCCACCCCGGCTCAGAAAATAGAGGGTCTCACCTCCATACTCCTTGCCTGGGCATGTGCCGCCACCTTCCTGGGACTTTCCCGCAAGCTGCTCGATTTTCTGGGAGAGAAAGGCACCACCGCCATCACCCGTCTCATGGGCACGCTGCTTATCCTGCTGGCGGTGCAGATGGTGCTCAACGGTATCACCGAATACCTGAAATCTCTGCCGGCAATTCTGCACTGATGCTCAGCGCGAGGGACGCTTGCGGAGCAGCATGCGGCTGCGGTTGATGGTGGTCTGCGGGTTTGCAAACACACCCTGCAGCTGGCGTTTGTGGCTTTCCTTCTCCTTATCCGAAAGCCGGGTATCTGCGTCCACCATGGCATATGCCACCTCTGCCGCTGCCAGTACATCGGCATGAGTCTCCGCGCAATATATCAGCAGGCGGTACTTCTGCTCCAGCAACTGGCGGCGATTCTGCGGCACGGCCTCCGCCAGCGCCGCATTCACAATCTGCAGCGCCGCCATATCCGTGGGGGCAGCGGCTGCGGCGGCAACGCATTCCGCCAGGCGCCGCTCAGCCTCGGCAGCAGCCCTCAGGCCGGAGACATCGTGCTTATCAACCGCTGCGACTTCCGCGGCCAGTTTCGGGCAGAATTCCCGCATATCCTCGGGAAGGTGTCTCCACACCTCCAGCATAAGTTCCGTACGGGCATCACCCCTGGCCGCACGTGCCTGCTGCAGCAGCGCATTCACCCGAAGCGCTTCCGACAGCACTTTCCGCACCGTCGCAGGTTTCGATACGTAACCGAAAAATCCCCCCAGCGGATCACCGGTCTCACTCAGTACCAGAAGTGTGGGATAGGAATCCACACCATAGCGCGCGCAGAGCTCGCGGTTCTTCCTGAGTTTCGCCTGGTCAAATGCCGGATTCTCCGGCAAATCAATTTCCAGCAGCACAAAATGAGCATCTGCCCAGGCGGCAAATCCGGGTTGTTCCAGCACATCCGCCCGCAGGCGGATGCAGTAGTAGCACCAGTCCGAACCGGTAAAATCAGCCAGCACCAGCTTATTCTCCCGCTCAGCCCGCTGCAGTGCCGTGTCGAAATCCGTGCACCACTCAGCAGCCTGCACGCTGCACAGCAGCGCCGCAGTCACCATCAGCTTTCCTATGAACTTCTTCATCATCTGTCAGATTCCAACAATTGCCGCATATCTGCCGGCAGCGGACTTTCCACTGTAATCTCCCGCCCGCGCCAGGGGAAAGTAAGCCGGCAGGCATGCAGCGCATGCCGGGGGAGTATCAGCCGCCGCTCCAGCTCAGGGGTCCACCCCTCTGCAATGAAATCCAGATAGCAGGATTCATCGCCACCATAAATCTTATCACCCACCAGCGGGTGCCCCATGTAGGCGGCATGCACGCGAATCTGGTGCATACGCCCCGTATGCGGCCGGCAGCGCAGCAGCGCAAGCCCACCGCTCCGGCTCAGCACCTCGAACTCCGTGCGGCAGTCCTTGCCTGCCGGGTGACAGCACTGGCGCACATGAATGCGGGTCGGTGCCACCTCTTCCATACGCAATATAGGTTCGGCACAGCAGGCAGCATTCCACAGCGGGACGCCCTGCACCACGGCGTAATATTCCTTGTGCAGCAGGCGCGACTGCATTGCCTTGCCCAGCTCCCGCGCAGCTTCGGAAGTCTTGGCCACCAGGGTGATGCCGCTGGTCTCGCGGTCAAGGCGGTTGATGAGAGACACCTGCCCGCCCGTGGCTACCTCGTAGGCCAGCAGCTCATGCAGCCCATGCCACAGAGTCGGTTCGTTCTTCTCCCCCGTGGGATGTGTGAGCAGCGGCGCAGCCTTATCCACCGCCAGTACCCCGTCGTCCTCATATAGGACACGGAACTCAGGCACCACTGCGATGGGCATATCGTAACGCATCAGGAAAAGACAGCCGGGTCAATCTCCACCCACTCACCAGGCTCCAGATTCAGCTCCGCCAGCTTCAAGGGGCCAATTTCTATGCGATCAAGAGTTTCGACAGGAGCACCCACTGCAGCCAGCATGCGACGCACCTGGTGGTAGCGACCTTCGTGCAGCGTCAGGCGGCCCTCACAAGCGCCGGTCAGCACCAGCTCCGCCGGCAGGCAGGGAGTCCTCTCCCCCTGAAGCATGAAATCCCCGCTTGCGAACTGAGCCACTGCAGACTCCGGAACCGGAGCCGAGGTAGTGAAAGCATACACCTTGGGCACATGGCGCTTAGGGCTCGTCTGCGCATGCTCAAACGCGCCATCATCTGTGAGCAGCAGCAGCCCGCTGGTCTCCTTATCCAGGCGCCCCACCGTATTCACCGCCGGGTTGCGGCGCAGCCACTGCGCCGGGAGCAGGTCATATACCAGTTCCCCCTGCTCCTTGTGGCTGCAGGTGCAGCCGAGCGGCTTATTGAGTGCAATATACAGGCCACGAGGAAACTCCACCGGAGCTCCGTCCACCAGCACCTCCTCCGGCTCCACCTTCTCTGCAGGCGATTTTACAGGCACACCGTTGCGCGTCACACGCCCGCGCTTCAGCCATTGCGCCACCTCGCGCCTGCTGCAGTACCCATATCGGCTCAAAAGTGCGTCAGTTCTCATGCCGGAGGCATTGTGCCACATTTTTTTGAAAAAACAAGGTTGAAATGAAATGATATTTGTGGTAGAAATGATTCAGGAGTATTGGCCGCCAATGCTACGTACTGGTGTGCGCCTCAATTACTACATCTCTATCATCCCTCTCTTATGGCAATAACCATCATAACCGAACGTCAGCTGGCTGCAGACCAGCAGGGTCTGTGGAAGAAGGCTCTGCAGGCAGTGCAGACCAAGAACTACAAGTATGCCGTTACCATTCTCAAGACTCTGGTGAAACGCGTGCCGGGCTTTCTGGAAGGCCGCAAGCTGCTGCGCGCCTGCGAGGTGAAGATCTCTCCCGAAGCCGGGCGCAAGGCCTCCCTCTTCGGCGGCCTTCGCATGACCACCACCCGCAAGGACCCCGAATCCGTGCTCGTGAACATTGAGGATGAACTGGAGCGCGACCCCTACTCCGTTTCTGCCAATGAGGCACTCTTTGCCGCGGCCAATGACCTCGGTCTTCCGGAAATCGCCGCTTTCGCGCTGGAAACCATCTGCCAGGGCATGCCGAATGCCAAGAAGCACCTCCACCTGCTGGCCAACCACTACATCAAGAACGAACAGTTCGCCGAAGCCGCCGAGACCTACCGCCGAGTGCTCAAGGTGGACCCCACCGACCCCATCGCCATGCGCGGGGAGAAGGACTGCTCCGCCCGCGCCACCATGAAGCAGGGCAACTGGGAAGGCAAGGGCGACTTCCGTACAAAGATGAAGAACGCCAACGCCACCGCCGACCTCGAAAGCGGTGACAAGATGGGACTTACCCGCGCCGAACTCGAAGCCCGCCTTGCGCAGCTTTCCGAGCAGTACGCAGCAGATGCCACCAACCTCCCCGTTGTCAAGGATATCGCCTCGGTCTACGAGCAGATGGAAGACTACGCCAATGCCTACTCTTTCTATGCCTATGCCTACCAGCTCGGCGGCTCTGCCGACGTGGCCCTGAACGACAAGGCCATGGCTATGCACGAAAAGGCCATGCAGGCCGAAATCGCCTACTACGAGCAGGTACTGGCTGCCGACCCGACCAACGAGGAAGCCGCCGCCACTCTTGCCCAGCGCAAGGCCGAAATCGCCCAGGCTGTGGTGGCCGATGCCCGCGCCCGCGTGGAAGCCAACCCGACCGATGCCCAGCTGCAGTTCAAGCTCGGCCAGGCTCTGTTTGATGCCGGTGAATACACCGAGGCCATTCCCGCCCTGCAGCGCGCCCGCACCAACCCGAACATCCGCATCAAGTCCATGCTCATGCTCGGCAAGTGCTACCACGCCAAGAAGATGGTCGACATGGCCATCCGCCAGCTCGAAGATGCCGACAAGGAACTGCTCACCATGGACGACACCAAGAAGGAGGTGCTCTACATGATTGGCGTGCTCTACGAAGAAGCCGGCAACAAGGAAAAGAGCATCGAAACCCTCAAGGCCATCTACGAAGTGGACTATGGCTACAAGGACGTGGCCGCCCGTGTGGAATCTGCCTACAGCTGAAGCGCCACAATTCCTGTTTCATTCCTATGCAGCCAGCACCCGGTGCTGGCTGCATCTGCTTTTATATGGACCGGAATTCCAGACAGGCCCAGGCTCTTTTTTCCGCGTAGTGACGCGGATTTAGCTTGACAAGAAGCGGGATTTTCTGCCACTAATATAAACCAGCGAAGCGCCCGCGGCGCGCAATAATTTTTCCCCGTTAGACCAATGTCAAAGACACTTATCATTGCCGAGAAACCCAGCGTAGCAAGCGACCTGGCCCGAGTACTGGGCAAGCACCTGGGCAAATTCAAGAAAGATGAATCCGGCCAGAGTTTTTCAAACGAGAGCATCATCATCACCTCGGCAGTGGGTCACCTGGTGGAACAGAAAAAACCACAGACGGAGGATGGAAAGAGCCTGCCCTGGAAGATGGAATATCTGCCCGTGATGCCGCGTACCATGGAGCTGGAGCCCATCGACAAATCTGCAGACCGTCTGCGCAAAGTGCTGAAACTTGCACGCAGCAAGGAAGTAACCAGCGTGGTGAATGCATGCGATGCCGGACGCGAAGGTGAGCTGATTTTCCGCAACATCATCCGCTACGGCAAGATAAAGAAACCCATCCGCCGCCTGTGGATGCAGAGCATGACGGATGATTCGATTCTGGAGGCCTGGAACGAGCTGAAAACCGACGAAGAGATGCTCAATCTGGCGGATGCCGCCGTGTGCCGCAGTGAATCAGACTGGCTGGTGGGGCTGAACAGCACCCGCGCGCTTACCGCCCTGCAAAGCGGCGTGGGCGGATTCAACGTGACCCCCACGGGGCGCGTGCAGACTCCCACGCTGGCGCTGCTGGCAGCCCGGCAGAAAGAGATTCTGGCCTTTGAACCGGAGACTTATTACGAAGTACATGCCAGTTTCGCAGCCAAGGCCGGCAACTACGAGGGCAAGTGGTTCGACCCCGCCTGGAAGAAGAACGAAAAGCGACCGCAGCAGACCCGCGACCGCCTGTGGGATGCCGCTCTTGCCGCCGAGATTGCAAAGCGCTGCCAGGGGCAGCCCGCCACGGTAAAGGAGACACGCAAGCCGGTTTCCATGCCTGCACCCCTGCTCTTTGACCTGACCTCCCTGCAGAAGGAAGCAAGCAACCGCTTCGGGTTCTCCGCCCGCCGCACCCTGCAGATTGCACAGGAATGCTACGAAAAACACAAGGTGCTGACCTACCCGCGTACAGATTCAAAGTTCCTGCCGAATGACTACCTGAAAGTAGCCACCCGCACCGTGGCGGCCATAGCAGATAACCTGCCGGAGTTTACCGGTTTTGCCAACGGTATTCTGGAAAACAAGAGCGTACGACCGAACAAGCGCGTATTCGACAGCTCCAAAGTGAGCGACCACTTCGCCATCATCCCCACGGGTAAGTTCGTGAATCTCACCGGAGATGCCGCCCGCATCTTCACCCTGGTGGTGCAGCGTTTCCTGGGGGTCTTCATGCCCAATGCCGAATACGAGGACACGGAACGCACCACGGTGGTGACTGCCACCAACGACCACTTCTCCACCCACGGTCGGGTCATGCTCACCCCGGGCTGGCGTGCCCTCTACGGCCCCGACAAGCGCAAGAAAGACGAGCTCTGCCCCGTGGCAGCACAGGAGAAGGTGCTCGCCCGCGAAGTGGAAGCCCGGCAGGAAAAGACCAAGGCACCCGCCGCCTACACAGAAGCCACGCTTCTCACCGCCATGGAAACCGCCGGCAAGCTGGTGGAGGATGAAGACCTGGCCGATGCCATGAAGGAACGCGGCCTCGGTACCCCCGCCACGCGTGCAGCCATCATCGAAGGGCTCATCACGCAGGAATACATTGCCCGCGAAGGCAAGGAACTCATCGCCACCCGCCGCGGCATGGACCTCATCGACCTGCTGGGTAAAATCGGCCTGAGCACCCTCTCCAGCCCCGAGCTGACGGGAGAGTGGGAATACAGGCTCAAGCAGATGGAATGTGGCCGGTTGAAGCGGGATGCCTTCATGAAGGATATCCGCACTTACACCAGCGATATCGTGGAAGCGGTGCGCGATTACATGCAGAATGGCAAGAACCCGGATCTGGAGCTCACCTGCCCCGCCTGTGGCACCAGGGGACTGAGCAGCCGTGTGGATGCCATTTCCTGCAATAACTGCAAATTCCGGATTCGCCGCGTGCATGCCGGTCTGAGCCTGAGCGATGAACAGCTTGCAGAACTCATCGGCAGCGGTTCCCTGCCCGTGATGGATGGCTTCCGTTCCAAATTCGGCAAGCCCTTCAAGGCCGGGCTGCGCATGGTGGAGCCGCAGACTGCGCGCAGCACCTGGAAAGCTGAGTTCTACTTTGATTCAGACCGCACTCCCGCCCGGGAAGAGGAAGCCCCCGTCAGGAGCGCCGGCAAGGTGCAGGTGAAAAACCAGGGCGAACTGGAGCTGCAGGTGAACGACAAGCAGTGGAGTGTACCTGGCTTCGCCCAGGCTGGAGGCCGCACCGGTTTCACCATGTCCCGCAGCATACTGGGCAAGGAAATCGGCGAGGAGGTGCTGCGGCAGGTGCTGGCCACCGGCAAGAGCGAGCTGATTACCGGCTTTGTCTCCCAGCGCACCAACCGCGCGTTCGATGCCTTCCTGGTGCTGGATGAAAAGAAGGGCAATGTGGGCTTTGAATTCCCGCCCCGGGAGGCTCGGACGAAAGGCAGCAAGGACACGGCCGACAAGAAATTCACCGCAGCTTCCGCCGCCGCAGAAGACCTGAGCAAGGGCACCAACCACGGCCCGGTAAAAGTAAAAGGCAAGGGAGAATACGACCTGGTAGAGACTGAAAGTGCCTGGCACGTGAACGGACTGGCCTACGGCAAAGCCCGCAAACCGCTGGTAATTCCCCGCACCATGTGCGATGTGGCGCTGCCCGCGGCCGTAGTCATCCAGCTGCTCACCAAGGGCAGGACCGAGCTCATCAAAGACTTCACCAGCCACAAGAGCGGCAAGAAGTTCGATGCCTTCCTGGTCTTCAATGCCTCCACCGGCCGCGTCTCCTACGAATTTCCGCCGCGCAAGTAATGCGCCATTCCCTCCATGGGCTTTGTCAGGAAAATTCTGAGTAACTTCGATATCTTCACCACGGGTATCCTCACAGCCCTGGCGCTGGGGCTGGTGGTGCCCTGCCATGGGCGGGGGGCGGAGTTTTTTGACTGGGTGACCAATGCCGCCATCGTGCTGCTGTTCTTCCTGTACGGTGTCAAACTCTCCCGCAAATCGGTGGTGGAGGGTCTGCTGAACTGGCGGCTGCAGGGCATGGTGTTCTTCTTCACCTTTGTCTTTTTCCCGGTGATGATTCCGCTGCTGCGGCCGGTATTTGAACCGCTGGTAGGGCCGGCTCTCTTCATGGGGCTGGTATACGTGGCCTGCCTGCCCTCCACTGTGCAGAGCAGCATAGCTTTCACCTCCGTAGCGGGGGGCAATGTACCTGCTGCGGTGTGTTCTGCCTCCGTATCCAGCCTGCTCGGCGTATTTCTCACCCCTTTTCTGGTAAGTCTGCTTTTCTCCACCGGGGCGGACGGGAGTCAGGTAGGTCTGGATACAGTACTGAAAATCTGCTACCAGATTCTGCTGCCCTTTGTTCTGGGGCAGCTCAGCCAGCCGCTGCTCCGCAAGTGGGTACTGGGACACAGGAACCTCATCGGCTGGAATGACAAGACCACCATCTGGCTGGTGGTCTACACCGCTTTTTCCAATGCCACCAGCGGGGGCTACTGGGAGCGCCTCGAAGCCACCCAGCTGGGCGCGCTGGTGCTGGTCTGTCTCATCTTTCTATGTTTCACCTTTGCCGCCACATGGTACAGCAGCCGCCTGCTTGGTTTCAACCGGGAAGACAGCATCACCATCGTTTTCTGCGGCTCAAAGAAAAGTCTGGCCGTGGGAGCTCCCATGATGATGGCGATTTTCGGCACGCTGGATAACAACCTGCTGCTGCCGCTCATGGTTTTCCACCAGGTGCAGCTCATGGCCTGTGCCCACCTCGCCCGCCACTGGCAGAGGGGGACTGTCACCGATACAGGCGGCTATTGATTGACATTTGCACCACAACAGAGTATACTTCCCCGCACATGGAAGCAACAACTCAGGAAATCGTGCGCTGGTCTGCCAGCCACTGGGGAGCCATCATTGTCACCGCCGTTATTACAGCCGCCATCATCACCGGCGGCAGGAGACTGGCTCCTGAGCTCCGGCAGAAATACTGCCGCCTGCTTGCCATCGTAACCGGCATCATCTACCTGGCAGACTCATTGTTCATCATCATCAACCGGCCCCACGGCAGCTGGGAACTGAATCTGCCGCTTCACTTCTGCAGCATGATGCTGCTGGTAGCCATCATCGCACTCTGGACACGCAACCGCGTAGCAAGCTGGGTGCTCTATTTCGGGGCACTCACCGCCTGTCTGCAGGGATTCATCACCCCGGCTCTGGAGGCGGATTTTCCCACGCCCCGCTATTTCCTGTTCTTCTGCCTGCATGGCATTCTGATGCCCGCCGCGCTGGCAGTTCCGCTGATTATGAGGATGCGAGCCCGCTTCCGCGATGTCGTCGTCAGCCTGTTGTGCATGGATATCTATGTGGTGATTATCCACGGTGTCAACCACCTGCTGGGCACCACGAATTACGGGTTCACCATGGAAAGTCCCGTGCCAGGCTGCATTCTCGACTACCTGGGGCCGGCACCGTGGTATTACCTGCTGCTGCAGATTCCCGTGCTGGGGCTCTTCAGCATCATGTACCTGTTTGTAAGGGAAAAGAAGCAGGCCTGAACAATAAACGCCGTAGCAGCATCTGCAGCTACGGCGGAAAATTGCAATTTCCCCGGAAAATGATCAGGCACCGAGCAGCTTGAGAATCTTCTCGCGCATCTCTTCATCCCGCAGTTCCCGGGCATAAGTGGCGGCCTTGGCATTGTCCTCGTCCACCATTTCTGCGTCTGCGCCTGCCTGCAGCAGGCGCTCCACAAGCACCTCAAATCCGGACCAGGCAGCAATCATGAGCGGGGTCACGGCAGTTGCGGACGCGGCATCCACATTGGCACCATGTTCGAGAAGGATATTCACCACCGCGGTCTGATTATCGCGCACCGCCGCATGCAGAGCCGTTTCGCCCTCATTGTTGGCGGCATTTACCTGTGCATTGTGCGCCAGCAGCAGGCGCACCACCTCCACATGCCCGGCAGAAGCGGCTGACATGAGCGCCGTGGTGCCATCTGCCGCCACAGCCTCAACACAGGCACCCTGGTCCAGCATACGCTGCACCGCGAGCGCATCTCCCACCTTGGACCACTCGGCCAGCAGAGCTGTTTCCTCAGGAGCCAGTTGCGCCGGAGTCGGCACATATGGCTGCATCAACACAGCTGCAAACACGCCCACGGCCGCCACGGCCCCCGCCAGAATTGGTATGCTACGTACGTTCATTGCGATGGATAACTGGTATAGAATACGTGCCGAAGCCCCCGGAGTCAAGCCCTTTCCGGGGCATAACAGCGCATGCAGAAAGGGCTGCCACCGGCAGCCCTTCATATTTATCAGGAAATGGAGCTCAGCACCTTATGCAGGATTTCCAACCCTTCAGCCAGCGTTTCCTCCGGCACGTTCAGGGCGGGAATCAGGCGCAGGGTATCAGGCCCGGCGGGGCAGGCCAGCAGCCCGGCCTCACGGCACAGGTTGTTCACATGGCTGGCAGGGGTCTGCCCTGCAGGCACAGCAAAGGAACCGGCGCGCAGCCCCACGCCGCGCAGCAGGCCAAGGCCACGAACCGTCTCCACACAGGGGAGGTTCCAGCCCTCCACCGTGGATTTAATCTGCTCGCCCAGACGAGCAGCGCGCTCCACCAGTCCCTGCTCGAGCACCTCGGTCACCACAGCCAGAGCCGTGGCACAGGCCAGCGGCGTGCCGCCAAAGGTGGAGCCGTGCGAACCGGGGCTCATGATGGAAGAAAGGGGGGTGCCCTCTGCATCGATAGCCCGGTTGCTCACCCAGAAACAGCCGATGGGGAAACCACCACCGATTCCCTTGGCACAGGAAACCAGGTCAGGCTGCAGCTCAGGGCACACGGCTTTCCAGCCCATCGTGGCACCGCAGCGCCCCACGCCGCACTGCACTTCGTCAATCATAAGCATGAGGTCATGCTCGCGGCAGAGCTCGGCCACACCACGCAGGAATTCCGGCGTGGCGGGGTTCACGCCCCCCTCACCCTGCACCGCCTCCAGCATGATACCGCAGGTCACCGGAGAAATGGCAGCACGCAGCGCCTCCAGATCATTAAAATCAACATACTTGAAGCCGGTAAGCAGCGGGTCGAACTCCACCTGCACCTTTTCCTGGCCGGTGGCCGCCAGCGTGCCGAGCGTGCGGCCATGGAAACTCTTGTTGAATGTAATCACTTCATAGCGGGGCGAACCATCGGCCGCTGGGCGGCGGTGGCCGAAACGTCGGGCTGTCTTGATGATACCCTCGTTCCCCTCTGCTCCGGAATTGCAGAAAAACACGCGGCCAGGGATACCGATAAGCTTTTCCACCACAAGCTCAGCCAGCTTTGCCTGACCAGGAATTCCATAGAGATTCGAACAGTGCATGAGCGTGCCGGCCTGCTCTGTAAGAGCCTTGACCACCACCGGATTGCAGTGCCCCAGCGAACAAGTGGCTATGCCGGCACAGAAATCCACGTAGCGACGACCCTCCGTATCATACAGGTAAGACCCCTCACCCCGCGCGGCATCAAAAGGAGCGCGCCCATAGGTCGGCAAAACATACTGTTCGTTCATAACGGACAAGAATCTACACCCAGCGCAACCGTTTGTCAATGTTTTCCCGCTCCAGCAGCAGGCGTTTCAACTCTTCACCTGCGGCATAGCGGCCACAGCCTCCACTGGCGGGAATCACCCGGTGGCAAGGGATGAAGAGCAGCAGAGGGTTCCGCCCCAGCGCATTCCCGACAGCGCGGGCAGCACCGGGCGCACCTATGGCACGGGCCAGGTCCCCATAGGTCATGGTGCAGCCGCGGGGAATGCGCAGGCAGCCCTGCCACACGCGGCGGCAGAAAGGACTTCCCTGCAGCGTCAATGGCGGCAATGAGGCGGATTGCCCCGAAAAGTAGGAATCCAGCCAGTGACTGGCCGCAGAAAAAACGAGCGGGCTCCCGCACCTCTCTCCTTCAGCAAAACGCAGGGAAGTGATTCCCCGGCCATCACTCGTAAGCAGGAGCGCGCCCAGGGGTGAATCGTACTGCAGGCGGTGTATCACTTCTCTTTCGCTGGTTTGGGAGCCGGGCGCAGCTCAGGCATGAAAGTCTCGGCGGTGGCCTGTACCGCGGGGCGGAACGGGGAGCGGGTGGTTCCTTCCAGTAGTCGCTGCATGAGCTGGCGGCCATAGTGCTCATCCTTGGAGGCAAAAGCCAGCGTAGCCTGCAACAACGCCGCGCGTACCCGGTTCCGTTCACTGGCGGCCCTGCGGGAAACCTGGCCGAAACACTCACCAGCCTGTTCCAGCTCACCCAGCCCGGCCAGATGCCAGGCCAGTATTTCCATGAGCTGCGCGCCCTCCGGCTGCGAAAGGCGGGCACGAACCGCACCGACCAGCGAAGTGCGGTTCCGGCCATATTGCTGCAGCAGCCTGCGCCACTGCACAAAAGCATTTTCCCCGGTGCCGGAACGCCGGTTCATGGAAGCGAAAGGGCGGTAAAGCGGGTCTCCCATCACAATACCCTGCCAGGAGAGCCAGGGGGTGGCCATGAGTGAAGCCTCTGCCACCGTATAGCCCTTCAGCAGGCGGTCATGAAACACCTCAAACCGGATACTCCCCCCGAGCGTGGGTTCATACACATTGCCCACCGTCACCGCAGCGCCACGCTGCAGCAATGCCCCCACCCAGGTGTCCGGATTTTTCACCGAAGTACCGCTGAACGAATGCAGATGGCAGGCCACGGCACCCGGCGCAAAGCGGAATCCTGCTGCGGATTTCCGGTTAAAGGGACCATTTGCCGGGTTGGCATACCAGCCGAAATACAGCGCCGTATCCTGCATGAGCGGGAAAGTGGCAGCCAGCGTTGCCTTGCTTTCCTCATGAAAAAGCGGCATCCCCTTTTCCTGAGCCTGCCGGGCCAGCTGAGAGAACCAGTCATCTCCCTGTTTGTAGGGGCCACCCTGGTCCACCACGGTCCACCCCCACAGGCCGCGCTTCTCCACCTCGGCGGGGAATTGAATCATGCGGCGTATGGTATCATCATCCGGAGCATCAATGCGAGTGACAGCCAGAACGGGCGGCTTTGCCTGCTTCAGCGGGGCATCCTTATCAAAAAAAGGATTATTCAGCGGGCCACCGAGTGGATAACGAGCACCCAGAAGCATGAGCTCTGAATCCACCGAGGCGCAGTTCTGGAACATGAACCCTTCTGCCTTGCCCGGTTCATTCTCCTCCCTCACCCGCAGCGGCATATCCGGCATAAGCACCATGGCCAGCACAGGCTGAAGCCCCCGCGATGGATTGGAAGGCAGCTGCCAGCTGTTCTGCAACGCCGCCTGCATCAGCGCATAACGGACTTTTGTATCAAAATCGTGGCGCGATATATCCTGTGCATTTCCCAGACCGGAAAGGCCGATACACTGGCGCTCCGGGATGGAACGGCGGGCGCAGTACGCCTCGGCACACTGCCGGCTGCGGGCGGAGGCCGTATTATACACAACCACCACCTCAGCAGGCGTAAGCCCGCGGGCTACCATGCAGCCCAGGGCCGCCACTACCAGCATGCGCTTCATCCCGCCGGAAATCAACGTTTGCGGAACAAACCACTGAAAGCGCCAATTCCCTTGGGCATCTTCGGTCTGGCACCGCCGCCGCCCATCAGGGCAGACAAATCAGGCATCTGGCTCATATCGGGCATACCGCCCTGCCCCATCAGCGAGCTCATGTCCGGCATACCGCCCTGGCCATTCATCATGGCGCTCATATCGGGCATACCGCCCCTGGCACCACCGGCGGACTTCATGAGATTCTTCATCATGCCGCCCATCTTGCCCTTGCCTCCCATCATCTCCTTCATTTCCTTGAAGTTCTTGATGAAACGGTTCACCTCAATCTCTGACACGCCGGAGCCCTTGGCAATGCGGCGGCGGCGGCTGGGAATGAGCAGTTTGTAATTGGCACGCTCTGCCGGTGTCATGGAAAGCACAATAGCCTCCATGCGCTTCATGCGCTTCGGGTCCATGGCCCCCTCGGGCAGCTGCTTGCGAATCTTGCTGAACCCGGGCAGCAGCCCCAGCAGTCCCTCCAGCGGGCCAAGGCTCTGCATCATCTTCATCTGGCTCAGGAAATCGTTGAAATTGAACTCACCGCTCATCATACGGGTCATCGAGTTCATGGCGGATTCCTGGTCAATCTTCTCGGCGGCCTTTTCCACCAGGCCTACAATATCACCCATGCCCAGAATACGGTCGGCCATGCGCTGCGGCACAAAGGGGCCGAACATATCCAGCTTCTCGCCCTCGCCCATGTACTTGATGGGTTTGCCGGTAATAGCGCGCATGGAAAGTGCGGCACCACCGCGGGCATCGCCATCCAGTTTGGTGAGGATGATACCGGTGAGCCCCACAGCCTGGTCGAAAGCCTGAGCCACGCGCACCGCCTGCTGGCCGGTAGCGGCATCTGCCACCAGCAGCGATTCCTGCGCATTCAGGAACTTAGCCAGCTTCTTAAGCTCAGCCACCAGCTCCTCGTCCACCTCCTGGCGGCCGGCGGTATCAAAGATAATCACATCGTGTTCCTGAGTGGATGCCCACTTGAGGGCATCCTTCGCCACACGGATAACATCCTTCTCCGAGGCAGACGGCGTATAGACCGGCACCTCAATCTGCGCGGCAAGCGTGGCGAGCTGGTCAATGGCCGCAGGACGAATCAGGTCACAGGCCACCAGCAGCGGTTTGTGGCCTTCCTTTACCAGTCGGCGGGCCAGTTTGGCGCTGGTCGTTGTCTTACCGGCACCATTCAGGCCCACCACCAGAATGCGGGCAGGCGCGGGCTCCAGCTGCAGCGGGGCTGCATCTCCTCCCAGGAGCTCAGCCAGCTGGTCGCGGAAAATCTTCACAAGCTGCTCACCCGGCTTCACCGATTTGAGCACCTTCTCGCCCATGGCCTCCTCCTTCACATGCGCAATGAACTCACGCGCCACGCTGTACTCCACGTCAGCATCCAGCAGAGCCATGCGTACATCGCGCAGCGCATCCTTGATATTGGACTCAGTTATCTTACTGAGCCCCCGCATCTTGCGGAAAGCATCATCGAGCTTGTCAGAGAGGAGGGAAAACATGCCTGCGGTATAGCAGAAAATCCCTGCAGTGTCAAGTTATCGCGCTGTCAGCAGCGCTGCTACGTGCGGCAGCACATCCACATCTGCCGGAAGCCACGCCACACTGTTGAGCGCAGCGGCATCCAGCCAGCGGGCATCGGTGTGCTCGCGCAGCTGGAGTTCGCCTCCGGCAACCCGGCACACGTAACACTGCATGCGCAGATGAAAAGCCGGGTAGTCCCACTCAATCGTGTGCAGCAGTTCACCCACTGTCACCTGCAGATTAAGTTCCTCTGCAATTTCGCGCACCACTGCAGCCTGCGGAGCCTCGCCGGGCTCAATCTTGCCGCCGGGAAACTCCCAGCCGCCGCTGTGCTTATGGTCGGCACACTTCACTGCCAGCACACGATTTCCGCCATTCAGAATAATGGCCGCCACCACCTCCACGATTCGCAGGTTCTGCATCACGCGCAGGATTGTAGCACACTTCGCGTCATCTGGCAAACGCATACTGACACAGCGGGGCGGTTTTATGGCTTGCAACGGCGGGGGAAAAGCGTAGAATAGCCGCATTATCACGTTTTCATCATGAGCGCACTCGAATTCATCCGTAAAAATTCGCTTCTCGTTCTCATCGTAGTGGCTGGCGTAGGTCTGGGCCTGCTGATGATGGACTATGGCGACCGCGGCAACATGTTTGTCAAGGATTACTACATCCAGGTGAACGGCACGGGCTATACCTACCCGGACGCTGCCGCTCTGGGCGAAAATGGCGAGCACTACGTGCAGTCTCTGCACAGCAACACCACGGCCAAGCTGCGCAACATGTTTGATAAAGACGAAAACGAGGAGCTCAGCGAGACAGAGGCCTCTGCCATGCAGGCCTGGGTTTCCCAGCACCCGGAATACGACCAGTTTCTCCAGTTCATCAACGCTATTCACCAGAGCTGGAGCTACGGTTTTGCTGAAGATGCTGCCGTGAACGTCGCGGTGAATCGCGCCGTCATCCAGGCTCAGGCAGAGGAGCTGGGTATCGCCCCCTCCAAGGAGCAGATTGACACCTACCTGCAGTCCATGCCCGTGTTCAGGAAAGCAGATGGCAGCTTCGACCAGGAGCTCTACCAGCGCCTGACCGGTTTCCGCAACGGAGTCTCCAACCACCAGCAGGAAAGCGCTTTCCGCAGCGTCATTTCCGACATGATGGTGTGGGAAGCCGTAGGCAACCTGATGACCGAAGGTCTTCAGCTGCAGAACGCAAACAACAGCGAGCTGGTGGACGTGATGAACCAGCAGCTGCGCGGCAAGACCGCATGGCTGGCCAAGGACCGCCTGCCCGCCCCCGCTGATGCTACCGAAGAAGAGCTCAAGGCTTACTGGGAACAGAACAAGGATAAATACCTGAGCGACGAGCGTCGCATCGTTTCCGTGTACACCCTGACCCCAGGCGAAGGCTCCAGCCTTGATGCACTCATGGCCACGGCCGATGTCATCATGCAGGACCTCTCCCAGGCCAACGGCAAGGGCTTTGACCAGAAACTGGCCGCTGCCGCCGAAAACCCGGAAAATGAAGCTTTCACCTACCTGAACGCTGAGGGCAAGAGCCACACCACCAGCGCTCTCTGTTCCCTGGCCACTGCTCCCGATGCGCTGAAGACCGAAGTAGAGCACAACGGCAACACCGTTTCCCTGGCTGATATCGCCTTCAAGGAAGTGGACACCGCCCCCGCTGTGGCGGAATTCGAGGCAGCTCAGGCAGCCGGTACCGCAGACGAGCTGGCCACCATCCGCCAGGTGCGCGGCTACTTCCCCACCCGCGACGGCAAGATTGCCTTCCTGCGTGTCGAAGCCATTGAGCAGCCCACCGTACTTCCCTATGAAGAGGCCCGCGCTGCAGCCGCTGCTGACCTGCAGGCCGAACGCGTGACCAACGCCCTGGCCGATGCCTCCGACAAGCTGTACGAGGAAATGACCGCCGCCTGCAATGAAGGCGGTATCGATGCCGCCTTTGCCAAGGCCGCCGAGCACGGTGCCGTTGTGGAAGACTTTGGCCCCGTGGGGCTTGGCTTCAGCACCCAGGCTCTGCCCGAGGGTCTGGAAACCCAGGCGCTCATCAGCGTGCCCACCGGCAGACTGGCTCCCATGGTCACCCTCGGCGATGGCTCCCGCATCAGCGGCGTAACCGGCCGCACCGTGGAGAACACGCCCCAGTACGCCGCCATGAAGTCGTTCATGCACATTCCCTCGCTGAACGCCCGCCTGCGCAGCAACGTGCTGCTTGACTGGCTGCACGACACCTACACCCGCTACAACGTGCGTTTCTCCGAACACATCAAGCTTAACCAGTAAACATAGAATACACGATTCGCCATGGCCCTGCCTGCTCAGACCAAATACATCGTGGGCAATGAGGCCTGCGAGCGATTCAGCTTCTATGGTATGCGAAGCATCCTCGTCGCCTACATGACGGGGATGCTTCTCATGTCCAAGAACGAAGCAACCGAGGTGGTTCACCTCTTCATCGCCTGCACTTACCTGATGCCCCTGCTGGGAGCCTGGGTGGCAGACCGCTTCCTTGGGCGCTACCGCACCATTATCTCCATTTCCCTCCTGTACTGTCTGGGTAACGCAGTGCTTGCCATGGCAGACTTTGCGGGGGACGTCGAATCCCGCAAATGGGTACTCTTTACCGGTCTCACCATCATCGCCATCGGCTCCGGCGGTATCAAGCCCTGTGTTTCCGCCTTTGTGGGTGACCAGGTACCAGCCGGCGAAAAGGACGGCCCGACCATGACCCGTCTTTATGCCGCCTTCTACTGGTCCATCAACCTGGGCTCCTTCTTCTCCTTCCTCGTCATTCCGTGGGTGCGTCAGAACTGGGGCTACAGCTGGGCCTTCGGTATTCCCGGCATCTTCATGGCGCTGGCCACACTCATCTTCTGGTTGGGACGCCGCAAATACAGCCATGTGCCCCCCACCCAGCCTGAGTTCCTGAAGGCGCTCTGCAGCCGCATCTTCCAGGGTGCTGCCCGTGCCTGCGAACGCTTCGGCGGCGAAGCGGTGGCCCGCGCCACCAGCACCGCCATCGGTATTGCCGCATTCATCGTCATTGCCCCCATTGTGGTGCTGCTGGGCACCTGGGCGCACAACGGTGCCGAGCGTCTGGCCACCCTGAGCGGCGCAGGCGAAACCCTTGCCGCGCTCTGTGGTCTGGTATCGCTGCTGCTCTACATCGCGGCGCTCATTCTGGCCGGTCTCAAACTTGCCGCGGTTTCCGGCATGAAGGGCTTCCTGGGTGTCACCGGCAGCATGATTTTCAACAGCCGGGAAGAAACCGCCGCCCGTTTCAGTGAAAGCGAGCAGCGCGGCGTGCGCAACCTGGCGCGCGTGCTCGTGGTCTTCCTCATGATTATCCCGTTCTGGAGCCTGTATGACCAGACCGCCTCCACCTGGGTGCTGCAGGGCAAGGAAATGCAGAGCATCGACATGAGCTGGGGCGGGCTTCAGTTCAGCTTCGGCGCAGAGGAAATGCAGAGCTTCAATCCTCTGCTCATCATGATTTTCGTGCCTTTAGTCACCCTTTTCGTCTATCCCCACATCGGCCGCTGGGGGGCACCGCTCAAGCGCATGGGGCTCGGCATTCTCGTAGCCGCCATCGCCTACGGCACCGTGGCAGCACTGGAATACCGCATCAACACAGGGGTCCAGCTCAGCATCCTCTGGCAGTGCATTCCCTACTTCCTGCTCACCCTTTCTGAAATTCTGGTAAGCACCACGGGGCTCGAGTATGCTTACACCGCCGCCGGCAAGAATCTCAAGAGCATTGTATCAAGCTTCTGGCTGCTCACCAGCACGCTGGGCAACCTGCTCGTGGTGTTCCTTTCCTCGCTGGTGGATGACCCGGCCAGCGTGAACGCCTTCGTTCTTTACGGTGTCATGTCACTCTGCGTGGGCATGGTATTCCTCTTTGTCACATCTCGTTCCAATTTCAAGGCAGAGGAAGAATGAAGCCCCGCCTCACATTCACGTTCACACTACTGGCGGTGCTGCTGGTGGGGCTGTCTCTGTACCGCCTCACTTCGGCACCAGCCCCCGCAAGCGCTGAGCGGCTCGAAAAGGCCACCACTCTGGAGACCATATACGCCACGGTGCAGTTCACGGGAAAGCCCGTCAGCCTGGTGCTGCGGCATGGCAGCAGTGAATGGGCAGTGGACACCACCCTGCAGCCTGCGGAAGTGGAACTGGAGCTTCCCCGGAGCCAGAGTATTGATCTGGAAGTGGAAGCTCACTGGGAGGATGAGGATTTCCGCTGCATCACCCTCACGCTGGAGCCCGACGGGCGGGAATCCCGCAGCGTCACCCACTGGGGCGAAACCAGCAGCAACACGCTGCACAACCTGTATACCTTCAAATGGTGAGCCATGCACATGAGCACATCTGCTGGGGTGGTGGGCACCACCACCCTGACCACCACCACCTGCAGTTGCGCCATGTGACCGCGGGCTACGGCACTGAGCCGGCCCTGGAGGATATCTGCTTTGATGCGGCCTGCGGCAGCACCCTCGCCCTCATCGGGCCGAATGGCGCCGGCAAATCCACCCTGCTCAATGCGCTGGCCGGGCTCCTCCCCATATGGAGCGGCGAAATCCTGTGGAATGGCACTCCGCTCGCCCAGCACCGCAGCGAAATTGCCTACCTGCCCCAGCGCAGCGAAGTCGACTGGCACTTCCCGCTCACCGTGCGCCAGCTGGTGGAAATGGGGCGCTACCCATCCACAGGCATCTGGGGTTCCCTGAGCCGGCACGACCGTGAAATCGTGGACAAAGCACTCTGCACCCTCAACCTGCAGGAGCTGCAGCACCGGCAGATAGGTACCCTGAGCGGCGGCCAGCAGCAGCGTTGCTTCCTGGCGCGTGCACTCGCGCAGGAGGCCCACATCCTCCTGCTGGATGAACCATTTACGGGACTGGATGTCCCCGGAACCGAGGCGCTTTCCGCCCTGCTCCGTTCTCTGGCGGCAGAGGGGCGTTTAGTCATTGCCTCCCACCACGATTTAGCCACCGCACCACAGATATTCGATCAGGCCATGCTGCTGCGTCGCAGGCTTGTTGCCGCAGGTGCCGTCGCGGATGTCCTTACACCCGGAAACCTTACCCTGGCATTTAACCGCGCATGAATGATTTCATCCAGTTTCTGAGCGAGCCTCTTGCGCAGCGAAGCCTGTGGGCCTGCGGGGTCATCGGCTTCTCAAACGGCTTTGTGAGCGCACTGGTCGTGCTGCGCCGTTCCTCTCTGCAGATTGGCACACTCTCCTGCGCCCTGCTTCCGGGCATTGCACTGGCCATCCTGCTTTTCGGGCTCTTCCAGCTGAGCATCCTGCTCGGTGCCGTCATGGCAGGGCTGCTGGTGGGGCTGGGGTCGCTCTTTGTCTCGCGCACCTCGCGCATGGATCAGGACATCGCCCTCTCCGTACTCCACACCACCGCCTTTGCCCTGGGCTATATCATTCTCATCGGCCTCGGGCTGCAGCAGAAGGTGGATGACTGGCTCTTCGGCAACATCATGAGCATGAGCGATGCCGACCTGTGGATTGCCTACCTCATCGGCTCCATTGCCGTGCTCAGCATCACTGCCCTGCAGCGTCCGCTCCTCATCACCCTTTTCGATTCCCGCGCCGCAGCCACCATGGGCATCCCCACGCGAGCCTTCAACTACGGCATCTTCGCGCTCATCATCCTGGTGCTGGTCTCCTCTCTGCAGGCCGTGGGTTCCTTTCTCACCCTGGGGCTGCTCGTGGCACCTGCAGCCACCATGTACCTGCTCACCGACCGCGCCTCCTGGCTCTTCTGGGGTGGCGGTCTCATCGGCGGGCTGGGAGCCATTGCCGCCTTCTTCCTCTCCTACCCGCTCGGCTGGCACCTCGGTGCCACCATCATCGTGGTTCTCGGGGCCATCTTCCTCCTGGCCTATCTTTTCTCTCCCAGATACGGGCTCTTCCGCAGCAAATCCCGAAAAGCCGCCCACGGGTGAACGATAACCCGGCTTTTGCAGAGATTTGCCGCGCGGTGGCTCGGGGAGCTTTCACATTCAGAATTTTCAAATTGCGCAGCCTTTAACATCTGCGCACTTGTTTTCTGCTTGCACTCGCGGGGGGTACTATGCTAGTATGGTGCGCGTATGAAAATCTCACTTTCTCCCCGCTCCGCCAAGGGTTTCACCCTTATCGAGCTGATTATCGTCATTGCGATTCTGGCCACGCTCGCCGGTATCGCCTATCCTACCTATATGAGCATCCAGACCAACGCTGCCCGCACCGCAGCCAAGAAGGTCTGCACCGACATTGTAGCCGCTGTTGACAGCTTCAAGCAGGACAACAACGGTCTCATGCCCTACGACACCGAAATGGCTCAGCCGAATGCCAAGGATCAGATTTACCTGTCCACCGTTGCCGGTGAAGATGCCAACATGATCAAGATTCTCACCAACCGAGAGGACGACGAGGAGCGCCGTCTCAACTCCACCCGCGACGTCTACCTCCGCTCCGATGAGCAGGAGCAGCCCATGGACGGTCTCTACATCAACGCCTCCGGCGATGTCAACTTCTACGACCCCTGGGGCAAGCCCTACTACATCACCATCTGTGAGGAAGACGAAGGCGCCATCGACCCCTTCACCACGCGCCGCTATCGCGGCAAGAACTGCCTTGTGTACTCCACCGGCCCCGACCAGGAAGGCATTGCCGCCATCGACACCTCTCTCGATGAAGATGAGGACACCGCCCCCAGGGGCAAGAAGGGCAAGAAGGCCGCTGCCGCCGCAGCAGCTGCTGCCGCCGCTGCCGAACTGGCAGAGGAGGCCCTGGAGGACAACGTATACTCCTGGAAGAACCAGAAATAATTAATGAACCAATACATCACAGACGACGTACGTCTCACGGGCATCCGCCCGCTGATTTCGCCCGCCATTCTCATGGAGGATTTCCCGGCCTCGGATGAGGCCACGCGCATGGTGTTTGAAACCCGCCGCGCGTTCCAGGATATCATCCACGGCAAGGATGACCGCCTGGCCGTCATCGTGGGGCCCTGCTCCATACACGACACCAAGGCGGCCATCGAATACGCCGGACTTCTGGCACAGGCTGCCGGAAAGTATGAGAAGGACCTGCTGCTCATCATGCGCGTGTACTTTGAGAAACCCCGCACCACTGTCGGGTGGAAGGGTCTCATCAACGACCCGTTCATGGATGAAACCTACAACATCAACAGCGGCCTCCGCATGGCCCGCGGGCTCCTCGTCCAGCTCTCCGAAATGGGCGTGCCTGCTGCCACCGAGTTCCTGGATGTGATTACCCCGCAGTATATCAGCGACCTCATCGTCTGGGGTGCCATTGGTGCCCGCACCACCGAAAGCCAGGTGCACCGCGAACTGGCCAGCGGTCTCTCCATGCCCATCGGGTTCAAGAACGGCACCACCGGCTGCGTGCAGATTGCGGTGGATGCCATCGTCTCCGCCGAGCACCCGCACTGCTTCCTCTCCGTCACCAAGCAGGGTGTATCCGCCATCGTCTCCACCAAGGGAAACGAAGGCTGCCACCTCATCCTCCGCGGCTCGACAGACGGCCCCAACTACAGCCCCGAGCACGTGGAAGCAGCCTGGCAGACCCAGCAGAAAGCAGGTATTTCCAACCGCATCATGATTGACTGCTCGCACGGCAACAGCCACAAGGACTGGAAGCAGCAGCCCGCCGTGGCCTGCAGCGTGGCCGAGCAGCTGGCCGCCGGCGGCGACCACATCGGTGCCGTCATGATTGAGAGCAACCTCTGCTCCGGCAATCAGAAATACGGCCCCGATATGAAATACGGTGTCAGCATCACCGATGCCTGCATCGACTGGAACGGCACCCTCGGCATGTTCGACATGCTCGCCGCCGGTGTCCGCGCCCGCCGCGCCGGAAAGAAGAAATAAAACCCACGCGGCTCCAGCGTTTTCAACCACCCCTGCGTTCTCCGGACGCAGGGGTGCTTCGTTTCCCATTCCAGAAAACGCAGAAAGAGGTGAGACGCATGCCGTCTCACCTCCTTGAAAAATCAACTCTGGCGGTCAACTCAGAATGCCCAGCCCAGGCCGCCGCTCACACTCATGCCGAACTGCTGGTCGTAGCGCTCGGTGCGGGGCTGCGGGGCTCCGTTCGCGTTTACCTCCAGGCCGCCATTCGGGGTAGTCCACACACCACGCACGCCCACCGAACCAATGGCATAAAGGCGGTCGCAGATATCATACTTCAAGCCCAGCTCGGCAGAATAATACAGGCCCACATCATCTGCACCGGCCTTCACCCTGCCATCTTCCCCGGCAAACCACGAATCCTTGATTTCCGTGCGCCCCAGCCCCAGATTGGCCGCAGCAAACCACGAAAGCTTCCCGGAAACAGGTGCCGTATAACGCACACCTCCGGTAAACGCCCAGTTCGTAAGCTGGCGCTTCAGAATCACCTCATCCGAATTAAAGGCGCGGCGGCCACTCCCCTCTGCCCAGCCGAAGCGCAGCGTGGTGGCCCAGTTATCATCCAGCTTGTATACCAGCGTGGCATCCACACCGCCCATGTTCATGTTGTGCATATCATCGCCGGCATCTGCCATAGTCCAGGTGTGCACACCGGCCACCTCCAGCACCAGCGGGCGCTCCGGTTCCGCATAATACCAGTTGACCTCAGATTCCTTCCCGCTGCCAGCCATTGCGGGCAGCGCCATTGCAAGAGCAAAAAGAACGGTTCTTTTCATATAGATGGCGATTATTGTTCTAACTGGTTATACCTCTACCACATATTGGTGCCATTTTCAAGCAGAAAGTGCATAGCGTCCTCACCGCCTCCTGCATGCGTACAAAATACAATGCGAAAATTCCTTCGCGCCGGCACACTTTCCCCTCTCAATAACATTTCTTCATTTTATCCGGCTATTTTTTACCAACCACGCGCATTTTCTGCCCGATTTTAAAGAAAAACAACAAATATTTTACTTACACAAACAGAAAGTGCTTGCTTACCCCCCCTTATATTGTAGGATATAAAAGCGCTGGGGTGCGGAGCACCTCGACCAACACAATCGTCTCTGCCGACGCCGACGAAAGGTTCGCCTGGAATACGCTGGAGGCACCTGGCCGGCAACGGCAACTTACTAAACCCAAACTCAACGAAACGATTATGGCTGTAGAAGAAGTAACAACAGAAAGCTGGGGCAGCCGCCTCGGCGGCTCCCTGAAGGGAGTTCTCGTTGGCGCTGGTCTCTTCGTGGCAGGTATTCCCCTGCTGTTCTGGAACGAAGGACGCGCCGTCAAGACGACCAAAGCACTCGAAGAAGGTGAGGCCGTTTGTGTATCTGTACCGAACGTAGATTCCGTAGACGCGCTGAATGAAGGTAAGCTCATTCACGCTACCGGCACTGCAGTAACCCAGGATGTGCTGAGCGATGACCTTTTCAGCGGCATCAGCATGAAGGCAATGAAGCTGCGCCGCAGCGTGGAATACTACCAGTGGGTCGAGACCTCCTCCACCCGCGAGGAGAAACAGGTAGGCGGCAGCGTGAAGAAGATTACCACCTATTCTTACTCCACCAAGTGGGTGAATTCGCCCGTAGACTCCTCCAGCTTCAAGGAACCCGGCCACAACAACACCGTGTTCTACCAGGGTGCTGATGACAAGACCATCCAGGCCGAGAACGCCTCCTTTGGTGCCTTCACGCTGACCAAGGCCCAGATTGGCCGCATCAGCGGTGAAAAGCCGGTGGCTCTGGCAGACATCCAGTGGCCGGCTGACCTGGCAGGCCGCACCACGGTGAATGCCGATGTGCTCTACATCGGTGCTCCCGCCGGTTACATGCCCGCCATGCAGCCCGGTATGAATCCCGGCATGATGAACCGCATGACCCCGGCACCCGGCATGCAGCCCGGCGTGATTCCTCCCGGCATGGTGCAGACTGTGGCCACCCAGCCCGTTCCCGCAGAGCGAGTCATGATGCCCATCGATGTCATCAACGGTGGTTTCGTGACTGTACCCAGCATCCAGCCGCAGCGTATCGCAGTGTACACGATTGACGGTGTGAACTTCATCCTCCTGCCCGATGGTTCCGCCACTCCGGTCATGCCGAACGGCATCTTCTACGCCGGCAACCTGCATGCCATCACCGAGACTGTTCCCGGCAATGGCTTTGTGTTCTACCAGGGTGCCAACAACCCGCTGTACGCTAACATCGCCAACTATGGTTCCCTGCCCCTGTTCAAGATGCAGAACAAGGAATTCGTGCGTCTGCCCGAGGGCAGCCTCGCTCCCATCGTGTCCGTGAATGGTGCCCGTCAGGCTCTCATCAACGGCAACTACCTGGCCGCCACCATCTCCCGCGACCCGCAGATGCCCGCTCCTGTTCTGGGCAGCGCTCCCACCATGCAGCCCGCCATGGTTCAGCAGCCCGGCATGCAGCCTGGCATGCAGCCCGGCGTCATGACTCCCGGTGCAGTTGGCACCACCATGAGCACGGCTAATCCCTCCACCCCGCAGGTGGGCGATGTGCGTATCAAGTGGACCTATGTCCCGGACACCATGCCCGTTTCCATCGTATCCCAGCAGACCGGCAACACCTTCTCTCCCTACATTGCAGAGAACGGTTACGACGTAGACCTGCTGCAGGTGGGCACCCACAACAAGGCCGCCATGTTCCAGAAGGCACATGATGACAACACCCTCATGACCTGGATTCTCCGCCTCGTGGGCTGGTTCATGATGTACATGGGTATCAAGATGATTCTCAAGCCGCTCTCTGTTCTGGGTGATGTGCTGCCCTTCATCGGCAACATCATCGAGATGGGCACGGGCATCATCGCCTTCTTCGTGTCTGCCATCGTGGCCCTGCTGGTCATCGCCATTGCCTGGATCTTCTACCGCCCGGTACTGGGTATCATCCTGCTGGTAGCAGCCGGTGGTCTGGTGTACCTGCTCATCAAGCGCAAGAAGAAATCTGCTCCTGCTGAAGAGAAACCCGCTGAGGAAGCCCCGGCTGAAGAACCGGCCTCCGCAGAAGAAACCAAGGAGTAATTGACCAGTCTCCAATAGTAATCACAAACAGGCGGGGGGCATTTGCCCCCCGCACACCTGTTTTAAGAACACCTATGAATCAGCCCCTTTTCCTGCACCTGGCAATCTGCTCCGCCCTGAGCTGCGCCATTTGTTCCTGCTCTACAATACCCACCACCGTGAGTCCCCTTGCAGCGCCTGCCGAATTGGGTGACTGCACATTGATGCTCACCGGAATCAAAAAGGGGTGCAGCATCCCCAGCGTCTACAAGATGGGCTATGATGCGCCCATGGCCAAATTAAAGATTTTCGAATATATTCCCCAGGGCTCCACGGCTTCTATTTCATTCGATGGAGTCGGGGATAGCTGCGCCGTACATTTCAACGGCACCCTACGACTGATTGCCCACGCAGGGAATACGTACACCTTTACCCCCGCCGGAGAAATGAAAGGCTTTGAAGGTTCTGAACCCGTCCATTTCGAAGCCACGCCTACCGGAATCACCATCACCCTTAACCCGAACGAATAGCCATGCTGGTATACGTCAACAACACATCGGTACACATTTTTACCGGCGCTACCGCCATCGATGCCGTTCGTCGCTATTGCACCGACACGAATACCCCGCTGCCCCAGGGGGAACTTTACGATGCCTGGGGCAATGTCATCTCCCCGGATAGCCCCATGGCAGATGGCCGCCACATTTTCACCGTCTCTCCCCGTTAATCATTACTGAAGCACCCATATGAACAAGTCTCATTTTCTTTCTCTTCTGGCGCTGCTCGGCACGGCTTTTGCTGAGCAGGTAACCATATTAGGCGTGAATGACATGCACGCCAACATCGACGGCATGCCCCAGCTGGCCACCTGTGTGAAGCAGGAGCGCCTGAACGACCCGGGGCTGCTGCTGATGGCAGCCGGCGACAGCCGCACCGGGAATCCCTATGTCGATAACGGCAACCGCCCCGGCATACCGATGGTCACGCTCATGAACCACCTCGGCTTTGACCTCTCCACCTTCGGCAACCATGAGTTCGACTCCGGTGCCGCAGCCCTCCGCGATTACGTTAATGCCGCAGAGTTTGATTTTGTCTGCGCCAATGTTTTCACGACTGATACGCAGGGCATCGACGTGAAGCCCTACAAGATTTTTGAACGCAACGGTGTGCGCATCGGTGTGCTGGGTCTGGTGCAGGTAGGCGAGACCGGCATACCGGATGCCCACCCGGACAAGTGCCAGGGAATTCAATTTGCCTCTCCCTATGATACCGCTGCCTGCTACAAGCACCTGCGCGCCTACTGCGATGTGCTCATCATTCTCACCCACCTGGGCTTTGAGGATGATATCAAGCTGGCCCGTATGTTCCCCGAGGCAGATGCCATCGTGGGCGGCCACAGCCATACCCGCGTGGAAAAGGGCCACGTGGTAAACGGCGTGCTCATCACCCAGGCAGAAAACAAGCTCAAGTACCTGACCCGCCTCACCTTTGAGGTGGAAGACGGCAAGGTGGTCAGTAAGCAATCTACCTTGATTCCCCTGGGCGACCTGCCTGCAGATGAAGCCACCGCAGAGCTGGTGGAGAAAACCAAGAGCCTTCCCTTCTTCAAGCGCCAGCTGACCACAGTCAAGCGCAATATCACCCGCCGCGAGAGCCTGGGCTGCATGATGGCAGATGCCCTCTGCGTCCGCGCTATCACGGACATCGGCATCGTGAACCTCGGCGGTGTGCGTCTGGAGGACTTCCCCGCCGGCCCGCTCACCGTGGCAGATGTGTACCGCCTCGACCCCTTCGGCAATGCCATCATCCGCACCACCATGACCGGCAAGGAACTGATTGCCCTGCTGGAAAGCATTCCCGGCACCGACCACTACGGCGCTCCCTGCGTTTCCGGCATGACTTACAAGGCCGTCAAACCGACAGCAGAGCTCAAGCCCATGCGCATCACGGAGGCCAGGCTGGCAGATGGCACCCCCATCAACCCGGAGGCTGTCTACACCGTGGCCTACAACTCCTACATCGCCTCCACCACATCGGCACCGCCCGCCAATCCCGGCGTCGCCATCGACAGTGATGGTGCCGAATGCCTTATCCGCTTCCTCGAAAAGAAAACCGAGGTGGATTATGCAGACGTTTCCCGCGTTGAGGTTGAAATCAAAGACTAATCTCTGACCTTTATGAAAAAATCCATTTTACTTTCCCTTGCCGGCCTGCTGGGCAGCGCCTTTGCTGAGCAGGTTACCATTCTTGGTATCAATGACATGCACGCCAACATTGACAGCGTGCCCCGGCTGACCACCTGTGTGCAGCAGGAGCGAGCCAAAGCCCCGCAGCTGCTCCTGCTCTCTGCCGGTGATAACCGCACCGGCAACCCCTACGTGGACTGCGGCGACCATCCCGGTGCCGCCATGATTCAGCTCATGAACCACATCGGGTTTGACCTCTCCGCCCTCGGTAATCACGAGTTCGATGCCGGCGCTGCCGCCATG
>JAZRBC010000054.1:0-3274 GCA_045634905.1 Akkermansia sp. | reverse complement strand
TGGGCAAAATACGACTTGACAAAGAGAGAAAGCTGAGTAAAATCCCTGCGCGCTGCGACGGTAACGCAGCCTCTAAGACTATGAAGGCAGACATCCATCCTAAGTACAATCCCGTTGTGTTCGTGGACATCACCACGGGCCGCCGTTTCATCACCCGCTCCACCGCTACTTCCGCCAAGAAGGAAGAAATCGATGGTGTTGAGCACTATGTGATCTCCTGCGGTATCACTTCCGACTCCCACCCCTTCTTCACCGGTAAGAACCAGTTCGTGGACACCGAGGGTCGTATCGACAAGTTCCAGAAGCGCTTCGGCGCTGTGCGTCGCGCCAAGAAGCCGACCCTGGGCTAAAGAATCCTCTTTCTATTGGTTTGGAAACCCTGGTGCCGCGAGGCACCGGGGTTTTCTGTATTCTGCAGCAGCCGCCGGGCGGTGTGGAGCAGGGGGGGCGGGTGCACCAGTATCTCCGGTGACCTGGTGTAGTGCGCTTCGCTTTGATTTTTTTCTGTGTGTGGGCGATAGACGCTTTTCTGCTGAGTTGAGGCAGTGTCGCCTGGTCTGGAGGAGGCGGATTCCGCATGGAATCCGGCACCGCGGGAGAGCATGTTCTGGAAATTTCCGCTATTCCTCCATATACTGTGCTGTGCATTTCAAGGATGGAATGCACATTTAACCACATAATCATACCACAAAAATGATGACAACTACCGCATCAGATACTTCCGACCCTATCGTCACCCCCGCTACAGATACCGTTTTGACCCTGCCAGTGCATCTGGCGGAGTCGCAGTCCGCCATGTCCGCCGAGGCTGGTACGGTGCTCAGGTACCAGAATGCCGCCTTCACCGTTCCGACTGGCGGGGCGTGGCTGAATGTGCCCCGTTTCCAGGTGGATGACTGGGGCTTCCTGGGTGCCGTTCCCGTGGGCAGCACCCGCAGCAATACCCCCGCTGCTTTCAAGATTGACTGCCGCAAGACTGCGGAGAACCAGGGCACCTATGGCGGCCACGCCCAGTGGGGCGGTTCGCTGGCCAATGTGTTCCTGCCGCCCGGCGATTATATCCTGGTGATTGAGCAGCAGAACGAGCCCATCACCGCCGTGGCTAACCGTTCGCTGGGCGAATACGAGGTGAGCATCACCGCCTGCCTGCCCCCTGTGCCCGGCGATGACGATTCCCCCGATGCCCCCAACCCGCCCGATGAACCCGGCCGTGACCCGGAAATCTGCCCGCCCTGCGGCTGCAGCGGCTCCACCGAGGGCGATGCCGTCTCCAACGGCAGCACCGGTATCCCCGGCGATGCTGCGCTGGATTTCTGCTCCCCCACCGCAGAGTATGATTACGACCCCGCCTCCCCGACTGCCGGGGATGACGCGCCCGCGCTGGTACTGCCCGGCGGCCTGAAAGCGGATTCCGTGTGGCAGTGGAAACTCACGCAGCAGGCGGAAACCGGGCTCATCACCATCACCCCGCCCTATGCCGCTCCGCTGCATTTCCTCGTGCAGCCGGGCAGCGCGCTGGCCACCCTGGCCGGTGGTGCGCGCAAGCACCGTTTCGCCCTGCAGCTGCAGGATGCGCAGGGGGCTCCCTGCACCGGGGAACCCGCCCGTTTCTGCCTCATGAATGCCGCCGGCATGCAGGTGCTGTTCAACACGCAGGGCTCGGTGGAATCCGTGCGCTCGGCAGAAGGCCGCCTCACCACAGCAGCGCAGTACGCCTCCACCGTGGTCAGCCGCAGTAATGCCGCAGGCTACCTCGAATCCGTCTATTCTCCCACCACCGGGCTCATGCGCGCCTCTGTCCAGGAGAGCGGCGCCACGCTTTACGAGTGGTTTGCCCCGCAGCAGGTGGTGCCTGCCGGCGATTCGTACGAAGTGACCGGCCAGCCTTACAAGACCGAATCACTGCTTACCACCCTGGCAGATGGTGTCCGCACGCTCACGATTACCCGTCGGCAGCAGGACCTGCCGCCGCATACCATCACCCGCGTGGAGCAGGGCAACTGCATCACCATCACCCGCGGCGAGGGCGCAGAGGCCATCATCCGCACCATCGAGACCCGCACCCCGGCAGAAAACCTGCGCGAGGAGATTGAAACCACCCGCCGCGCGGGAGATACCGCCCCCGCTTCCTGCACCCGCACGCTCAGCCTGCGCTCTGCCGGTGGCTGGCTGCTGCTGGAATCCACCGAGGCGTTCGGCACCCCGCTGGCCCGCACCACTTACCATGCGTACAATGAGCAGTTCCAGCTCATCCGCGTGACCCGCCCGGACGGCGGCTACACCGAATACGCGTACGATGCCGAAGGCCGCGTCACCTCCGAAATATCGCCCTGGGCGCAGGGTGGCCGCCAGCGCACGCGCTATGTGTATGCCACCGGCACCTCCCGCTTCTTCGAAACCCGCCCCGCCAAGGTCTACACCGACTATAAGGAGTCCGCAGGCTCCTGGATGAATCTGGCGGTGACTGATTATACCTACGAGGAATCCGCCGAGGCTGAGCGCACCACCGCCACCACCTTTGCCGCCGGAGTCAGCCACCAGCAGGTCACCATTGAGGAAATATACGGCGAAGCCCCCGCCTATGCCTACGCTGCGGGCAAGCCGAAGTTCAGCCAGGATGTCAATGGCGTGCAGACGCTGCATGAATACGCCGCCACCACCGAACACGGGGCGATGCACCTGCACACCACCACCACGCAGGCCGCCGGTGCCCTCGTGGCCGGGCAGAGCCGCCGCACGGAGGAGTTCATCGCGGCAGATGACACCGTCTCCTTCGAGCAGGAGAGCATCTGGGACGGCACACAGTGGCTGCTGCTCAGCTCCACCGCCTATGAATACGATGAGCAACAGCGTGTGGTGAAGACCACACGCGGCAATGGCCGCTTCTCCACAAGCATGTGGATGTGCTGCGGCAAGCTCAGCGAGACGGATGAGGACGGCATCACCACCTCCTACGGCTACGATTCCGCCCACCAGCTCGTGGAAAGCATCCGCGCCGAGGTGAAGGATGGCGCGGTCGTGGTCACGCCCGAAACTATCACCACCTATACCCGCGATGCCGCCGGGCGCATCCTGAGCACCCGCCGCGACACCGGCGCCATGACCACCACGGAATCAACCGCCTACGATGCCCTGGGGCGCGTAATCAGCCGGACGGATATTCTCGGCCGCGTGACCACCACCACCTACAGCGGGGATGGCCTTACCACTACGGAAACCACCCCCGCCGGTGCCACCCGCATCACGCAGCGGAATACCGATGGCTCCACCGCCG
>JAZRBC010000053.1:0-4099 GCA_045634905.1 Akkermansia sp. | reverse complement strand
GCGTTTTTCTCCTTACCCAGGAATCTGGCGTGTTCCGGGTTGGAGAGGAAAGTCGCCTCAGTGATGATGGCAGGGACGTAGGACTCATTGCAGGCGTTGAGCCAGTCGCCGCCGCCCTTGCGTCCATTGTCGCGGATGATGACCCCGCAGCGCACGCCGTGGTTGGGCATGCCGCCCTGGTCATAGATGGTGTTGGTGATGATGTCTGCCACGGCGAGCCCGAGTCCGGTACCCTCTTCATTGCAGTAGATAGCACCTTTGTTGTAGACCATCCAGCGGGCAGTCATGCTGTTGTGGTGCAGGTAGACAACTGCTGCGGGGTTCTGGTCGAGCGCATAGTTGGTGCTCAGCATGCCCACTGCCATGCGGTGCGGGTGGTGCTTGGAGCGGTAGATGGCCGTGGGCTCCGGCGTGTTCACGTGGTGCACCTGCTCGCGGCGGGCGATTTCGGCCAGCTTCTTATCGGTGGGCATGGAGCCGCGGCAGCAGATGCGGCACTCGTAGCCGGCATTGCGGATGACGCGGGCTGTGTATCCCGCATAGCGGTACCAGAACTCGCATTCCTCGATGCTGCCGTAGCGCTTATCAGGGGTGCGGGCACCCTGACCACCACGCTCGGGGTGGTAATAGTGCCCGATGTCGAGCACCACAACTTTCGATTCTCTCACCTGGGCACGCATCATCTGCTGCGTGCAACCGGTGAACAGCAGCAGGGGAATCAGCAGGAGTATCAGGAACAGTTTTTTCATAATCCGAGTTCAGTCTGGCCACCGGGCAGAACTGCACCCAGCTTCTGATAGGCAGCGGGCAGGGCTTCGCGGCCGCGCGGCGTGCGCTTGATATAGCCCTGCATGATGAGGAACGGTTCGTGCACGTCTTCGATGGTGGATTCATCTTCGCCCACGGCCACGGCCAGCGAGGAAAGCCCCACAGGACCACCGCCGAACTTATAAATGATGGTTTCCAGCAGGCGCTTGTCCATTTCATCGAGCCCGTCTTCGTCGATATCTATCATGCCCAGGGCGGAGTGTGCCACCTCGGCGGTGATGCGGCCATCCGCCTTTACCTGCGCGTAGTCGCGTACCCAGCGCAGCAGTGCATTGGCCACGCGGGGAGTGCCGCGCGAGCGGCGGGCTATGGCCAGTGCACCGGCGGGGGCCAGGTCAATATCCAGCAGTCCGGCCGAGCGGTGCAGAATCTTGCACAATTCCTCGGCAGAATAGTAATCCAGCCTGTTTACGAGACCGAAGCGGGAGCGGAGCGGGCCGGTGAGCATGCCGGCGCGGGTGGTGGCTCCCACCAGCGTGAACTTCGGCAGGTTCAGCTGGATGGAGCGGGCATTCGGCCCCTGGTCAATGATGATATCAAGCCGGAAATCCTCCATGGCAGGGTACAGATACTCCTCAATAGCCGGGTGCAGGCGGTGAATTTCGTCAATGAAGAGCACATCTCCCTTTTCCACGTTGGTCAGAATGCCGGCCAGGTCGCCCGCTTTTTCGATCTGCGGGCCGCTGGTGGTGTGCAGCCGGTGCCCTACGGCGCTGGCAATGATATTGGCCAGGGTGGTCTTACCCAGGCCGGGCGGGCCGCTCAGCAGTACGTGGTCGAGCACATCGCCGCGCATACGGGCGGCTTCCACCATGAGCATGAGACGCTCCTTCACCTTCTCCTGTCCGCAGAATTCGCTGAATGCAGGCGGACGCAGGGAGAGATCATAGCTGGTGACGGGGCTGTCCGCCATGCGGGTGTAAAGAGTTTCGGCCATTGCGTGGGGAATGTAGCATATTTGCCGCAGCTGGTCAAGAATGCTGCGCGCCCTATCGATTTTTCTTGATTACCGCCGGGGAGTCAGGTAGAGTAAAGGCTGATACCATGCCTGTCGTGCTGACCATATCTGCCTTCTGCATCTGCAGTTTCACCTCTGCCTGTATGGGCCGGCAGGCTCGTGCCATGTGGCTTTACCTGGCGGCTGTGCTGCTGGGTATGCCGGTGGCAGCAGGGTGTGCAGTAGCGGGGGTGCAGGTGTATGGCTGGGCCGGGGGAGTGTGGATGGGGCTAGGTGCGCTGCTGGTGGTGCTTTTCCTGCGCGGGTTCTGCGTGTTCTGGATGCGCATGTGCCGCCGCCTTCATATCTGGATTCACCGCATGTGACTCCGCCTGTTCTGCAGGTAAAACAGTATTGCTGCTACCGCTGCCCCCAGCAGGTCGAGCAGCATATCTTTCTGCGCGTCCCATATATCGCCCTGTGAACCGAGGAAGGCCTGGCCTGCGTCGCCTCCGTCTATTTCAGCGTAGGCCCATTCCACAAGTTCCCACACCCCGGCGATAGCCAGCATGAACACCACGCTGAACCAGGCCGCGCAGGAGATACTGTTCACCATGCGGCGGTGCCAGAGCAGCTCTGCAATGGCTATGCCTCCCAGTCCCACGGCAAAGTGGGCCACGCGGTCGTAGTGGTTGCGCTCGAACCCGAAGAGGTTGGTGACGGCATCGAAGGGCACGAATTCAAAAGTGAAGTGTGCGCCGACTATCTGCATGGCACACCAGAGGGAAAGGCACACGTAGGCTGTATTCGAGAAGCGGAAGCGGTGAAAACTGCCTGCCAGAGCACTTACCAGAAGAATGACCGAGGTCATCTCCGTCCACCATACCTGCATATCATGCGGGTTGATGAATGACCACACGGTCAGCCCCAGCAGAAAGGAAAGCAGGATGTGGGGAATGTAGCGCTGCATTTTATTCTTCCTCGTTTTCGCCCTCCGGGGCCGGGTATTCTTCCGGCACCGGGGTGTGCAGGCGGATGAAGTCCCGGATCTGTTCGTATTTTTCCGGCGAGACGATGTAATCCGTGATGCCCTGGTCCAGATCTGTCAGCATGGTGCCATCCACGTCCTCCTCAATGTGGTAGTAGTACTCCTTATCGCCGCTGCGGCAGATACCGAGTCTGGGCTGGGTGTCCTGCGAGGTGCTGAGGGTATCCTGTGAGTTGAAGAACTCCCGGGGCCGGGCATCCGGAACTTTGTACACGTTGTCAGGCGCAGCCACATCGGCCATGATGGACTCGAAATCAGCGATGGCATCCTCATCCTGCACCATCAGGCTCTCTCCATCATCAAATGGGTCGAGAATGAGCTGGTTCTGCGTGCAGCAGACCAGCGCAAGGGGGAAAAGACAGCAGAAAAGTCGTTTCATAACGGGAAAATCATATCGTGAGAGCGAGCAGGAACAGCCCCATGTGCAGGGAGGCGAGCCCCAGCAGCATGTTCATTTTCTTGTTGGCGGGCATGGTACGTACCTTGAGCAGTATGTACCCACCGGCCAGAATGGCAGCAAGCCACACCAGGTTCCAATGGAAGCCTGGCAGGAAGAAGGCAGTCTGCTTCAGGGTGATGTAAGGTGCCAGCAGGAAGGCCATGGCGAGACCGCGGGCGCGTTTGTCGCCCAGCCGCACGGCCAGGGTGCGTTTTCCGGTGGTGGCATCTTCCTTGCGGTCGCGGATGTTGTTCACCTCAATGAGCACGCAGGAGAGCAATCCGCACTGTACGCCCAGGATGAAGGCCGCTCCATATACCATCTCGAAGCCCGGTTGCCAGCCAATCTGAACAAATACCGTGCCGGCCACAGCCACCAGACCGAAGAACAGCAGCACAAAGAGCTCACCCAGACCGTGGTACGCCAGCGGCCAGGGGCCTCCGGTGTAGCCATAGGCAAAGAACAGACTCGGTATGCCGATGAGCAGCACCGGCCAGCCCTGCGCCAGAATGAGCGGCAGGCCGAATGCCGAAGCCGCCACCAGGAAGAAGCAGCCCCAGAGCTTCACCGCTCCCGGACTCATATCACCGCTGGCGGTGATGCGGCGTGGCCCCTGGCGCTTCTCGGTGTCGGCGTTGCGGGTGGCGTCGATGGCGTCGTTGAAGAAATTGCAGGCAATCTGGATGCAGGCGCAGCTCAGTGCGGTGTACACGGCGAGCCACCAGTCGAGGCAGATTCCCATTTCGGGGTGGTGCTGCTGGTATTTCCAGACGATGAGGCAACCGGCCCACACCGCCACAAAACCGGCGGGCAGGGTTTTCGGCCTTGCGGCCAGAATGATGGAACG
>JAZRBC010000052.1:0-1626 GCA_045634905.1 Akkermansia sp. | reverse complement strand
GCGCTGGTCTGTCTGGGTATCACCCTGTGGCAGGGCGGGCGGATGCTGTCGGGGCTCACCACCTGGGATGAAAGCGGGCTGAAGCTGATTCTGGCGCAGCTGGGGGTGCTGTTTTTCGGTCTGTTTGCCTATGCCGCATGGAAACAGCACTGCGATGAACCTGCTGATTCCGGAGTGGCGGCGGCGCTGTTGCTTCTTTTCTTTATGGAGCTGCCGGTGCTGCTGGGCTGGGGCGCGTGGAGTTCGTATACCGAAAGCCGGGCTTTTGTCGATTCCGGCGTCGCGGTCACGGGGCGTATTGTTGACCACGATTACACCCGTTCCAGTGGTTCTCGTCGCGGTGGCCGCAGAGCCAGACTCGTCCTGATATATGAGTACCGCACCACGGAGGGACAGGTGCTCCGGGGGCGGCAGACGGATGAAACATTGTCGTTTGTGCTGTTCAGAAAACGCGGCTATATAGAGCCGGAAAACCGTCTGGGAGCAGAGATACCCGTGCTATATATGCCGGATGCCCCCGAGCGCAGCACTCTGAACCGCTTTGCCGAGCTTTGGAACTTGCCCATCTTTCTGGCCGGAGCCGCGGTGGTGACCGCGTGCATCTTCATCTTCTTTATCGTCCGTCTCATCCGCGGCAACCGCCCGAAATACCGCCGCCGCAAACGCTGGAGAGGCCGCTGATTATCGAGTTTGTTCTGGTAATAGAAGTACGGGACTGAAGTCCCCTGCTCCGATAATCATCAATTTGCCGGATTCCGGCGGTCTCAGCAGGTTACTGTGGTGTTGAGGCGGGCGATTTCGATATCTCCCTGGTGAATGTCCTGCAGCGCCTGGTGCATGGCGGAGGAGCATTCCTTTTCACCGTGAACGAGGTAGACCTTGCTCTTTCTGCCGCCGGTGGCGCGGAAATAGTTGAGCAGTTCGTTGTGGTCGGCGTGGCCGGAGAAGGAGTCCAGCGATTCGATGCGGGCGCGGACGGGGTACAGGTCTCCCAGAATCCGCACTTCCAGCGCGCCGTTGAGGATGCGGCGGCCCAGGGTGTTGGCGGCGCAGTAGCCCACGAAGAGCACGGTGTTGTTCGGGCGGCCGATGCCGTTTTTCAGGTGGTGGAGGATGCGGCCCGCTTCGCACATGCCGGAAGCTGAGATGATGATGGCGTTTTCACGCAGGTTGTTGAGCCGCTGAGATTCCGAGATGCTGCGGACCATGTGCAGCTGTTCGAACTGGAAGGGGTCACGCTCCGCAAAGAGGAAATCATACACCTCCTTGTTGAAGCATTCGGGGTGGATGCGGAAGATTTCCGTGGCGCTTACGGCCATGGGGCTGTCCACATATACCTGGTAATTCGGCAGGCGACCTTCCTTGTATGCCCGGTTGAGCAGGTAGAGCAGCTGCTGGGTGCGCTCCACCGCAAAGGAGGGGATGTACACGTTGCCGCCGCGCTTGAGTGCATCCCGTATGGTGCGGCAGAAGGTTTCGCCGTCCCGGCTGGGGGATTCGTGGTAGCGGCCGCCGTAGGTGCATTCCATGAGCATGATATCCACGCCGGGCACAGGAACGGGGTCGCGCAGCAGCTCGTTGTTGCCTCGGCCCACGTCGCCGGAGAAGAGCAGGCGCTTGTGCTGA
>JAZRBC010000051.1:0-25027 GCA_045634905.1 Akkermansia sp. | reverse complement strand
AAAAAAATTGCAGCTGTTCGCTAATATATCTATACCAGAATGCCGCCGATTGCAATCAAAAAAATCTCCTACTCCTATTTTTTTTACACTTTCCAGGCAACGGCAGCTAAAAAGCCGCCTCTCGCATCCAGCGAAAGGCGGCTGAAGTCTTATTTTTCAAACGGAGTCTTTACTCCTTTTCCGCAGCTTCCTTAGCCTTGCGGTCGCGGGCAGCAGCGCGCATGGACATCTTGACGCGGCCCTTGTCATCGATACCGATGCACTTGGCGGTCACGATATCGCCCACCTTCACCACATCTTCAGTCTTCTGCGTGCGGCCTTCGGCCAGCTCGGAGATGTGGATAAGGCCGTCCTTACCGGGCAGCACTTCCATGAAGGCACCGAACTCCTTGGTGGAAACAATCTTGCCCTCGTAGGTCTCACCCACCTCGATTTCCTTGAACATGCGATCGATAAGGTACAGAGCGCGCTCCACACCCTCCTGACGGCTGCCGTAGATACGCACGGTACCGTCCTCCTCGATGTTGATATCGGTACCCGTCTCTGCCTGCAGAGCCTTGATATTCTTGCCGCCGGGGCCGATAAGCTCGCCAATGCGGTCCTGAGGAATGCTGGTGGATTCAATACGCGGAGCATTCGGGCTCATAGACTGCGGAGCGGGGATGCAGGCATTCATGGTATCAAGCACATCCAGACGCCCCTTGCGAGCCAGGTGGATGGCATCCTCCAGAATGTACAGCGGGATACCGGGCAGCTTGAGGTCAAGCTGATAACCGGTCACACCCTCAGAAGAACCGCAGAGCTTGAAGTCCATATCGCCATAGAAGTCCTCGGAGCCGATGATGTCAAGCAGCGTCTCATAGCGCTTGGGCTCGCGATCTCCTTCGTTCTCAAACTCAGTCACAAGACCCACGGAGATACCGGAGACCGGGCGCTTCAGCGGCACACCGGCGGCCAGCAGAGACATGGTACCAGCGCACACGGAAGCCATGGAAGTGGAACCGTTGGACTCCATGATTTCAGAGGAAACACGGATAGCGTAGGGGAAATCGTTCTCATCCGGAATCACAGGAGCGATGGAACGCTCAGCCAGAGCACCGTGACCAATCTCGCGGCGGTTCTGACCACCGAAACGGCCGGTTTCACCCACAGAGAACGGGGGGAAGTTGTAGTGCAGAATGAAGCGCTTCTCATCCACGGAACCGGTGTAGTTATCCAGGTACTGCTTCTCTTCCATAGGAGCCAGCGTAGCCAGACACACGGACTTGGTCTCACCGCGGGCAAAGAGAGCGGAACCATGCACCACGGGGGGCAGCACGTTCACCTCTGCCTCGAGCGGGCGCAGCTGCTTGATGGCGCGACCGTCGGCACGCTTACCCTGTTCCATGATGGAGATACGGAAAGCCTTCTTCTGAATGTACTCGAATACCTGCTCCACGTCGAAATCAGTAGCCTCGGGGTAAGCGGCCTTGATAGCCACTTCCACCTCGGCGCGGAGAGCACCAACCTGCTTCTGGCGCTGAATCTTGTTGGGTGCGTAAATAGCCTCTTCAATGCGGTCGCCAGCCACCTGATAGCCGATTTCAAGCAGCTCCGGCTTGGCCAGAGTCAGCTCATACTCGCGCTTGGGCTTGCCGCAGATACCACGCAGCTCTTCCTGAGCAGCGCAGATTTTAGCCACATTCTCCTGAGCAAAGTGGAGAGCCGCAATAAAATCCTCCTCAGGAAGTTCCTTGGCGGAACCTTCAATCATGATAACCTGATCCTTGGAACCAGCGTACACAAGATCAAGATCGGACTCCAGGCGCTGGGAGTTAGTCGGGTTGATAACAAATTCGCCATCGATACGGCCCACACGCACGGCGCCTACCGGCTCCGCGAAGGGAAGATCTGAAATCACACAGGCAGCAGAAGCGCCATTGATGCTCAGGATATCAGGCTCATTCTCACCATCGGCAGCCATGAGCAGGGAAATGACCTGAGTATCGTAGAAGTAACCCTTGGGGAACATGGGACGCAGCGGGCGGTCCGTCATGCGGCAGGTCAGAATTTCTTTTTCAGTGGGGCGGCCTTCGCGCTTGAAATAACCGCCGGGGAACATACCCGCGGCAGCGGCCTTCTCCTTGTATTCCACCGAAAGGGGGAAGAAAGTCTGGCCTTCCTTAATCTTGGTAGCGCTCACAACGGTGACCAGCACCACAGTATCACCACAACGGACAGTAACGGCACCATCGGCCAGGAGGGCAAGCTTGCCCGTCTCAATGGTGATGGGGTTTGCGCCAACAGCGCAAGTAACGGAATGTATACTCATTTTTATTTTCTTTCTCTTCTAAGTGCCGGTTCCAATCTGCACCGCCGGAGGCCGGTACCGGCCGCTGCCTCCTTTGGTTCCGCAGGGCCGAATCACGTGCTTTCCGCCCTGCGTGGCTACAACGAGCCGCGGTCATTTTACACGTCAACCCAGCGCAGCGCAAGCAAATAATTCAGAATACAGCGTTTTAGCTTCACAGGGCAGGATTTTTGGTATACAATGCCCGGCAGGTATGAACAGCACCGCCCCAAACACCCCGGCCAGGCTCCTTGACATAGCTGCAGAAGAGCGCCCCAGAGAAAAGCTGCTGCAGCAGGGGCGTTCTTCCTTGAGCGATGAGGAACTCATCGCAATTTTCCTACGCACCGGGCTGAAAGGGTGCAATGTTCTCGAGCTTGCGGCCAAGCTGAAACGGGCCGCCGGTTCACTTACTGCTCTGGGCCGCATGGAAGCTCGGGAAATCACCCAATGCTGCAAAGGCATAGGCACCGCCAAAGCCGCCACTCTGGCAGCCGTTTTTGAACTGGGGCAGCGAGCCGTAAAAGAAGAGGTGAGGCGAAACGAAATGAGCACCCCCGAAGCGGTGTACCGCTTTCTGGTGGGTGAACTGCGCTTTGAGCAGCAGGAGAACTTTATCGCCCTCATGCTCGACAGCCGCCGCCGGCTCATCAAACGCAGCACTATCTCCAAAGGAACGGTCAATCGCACCCTCGTACACCCTCGCGACGTCTTCCGCGAAGCCATTCTCTGCGGAGCAAGCTCCGTCATCGTGGCACACAACCATCCAAGTGGAGATGTCACCCCCAGCAAACAAGACCGGGAGCTTACTCATGCTCTGGCCTCCAGCGGGGAAATTCTGCACCTGCCCTTGCTCGACCACATCATCATCGGTGCCCCCACACCACAAAATCCACTTCCCTATTACAGCTTCAGTCAGAAGGGGCTTATACACACATGAAAGATTACCACACCCACCACAGCAGCCCCGCCGGCGGCTATCTCTGCGCCGTTACCCGGAACGACTGGCAACGCATCGCGGCCACTCCCGGCATGATCCCCTGTTTCGGGGTACACCCGTGGTTCGCACACGAAACTGATGCGGCAGAACTCGCTTTCGAGCTGGACGACTGGCTGACCCGCTACCCCGAAGCCGGAGTCGGCGAAACCGGGTTGGATGCTTCACCCCGCCACGCAGCCACACTGGAGGCGCAACGCCTGCTGCTGCATATCCACTTAGGAGCAGCATTCCGGCATGACCGCCTTGTCCAGCTGCACGGCGTTCAGGCGTGGAGCGAAATCCTCCAGATTCTTCGCGAGCGGCACCGCTGTGGCACCCTGCCCCGCGTCCTGCTGCATGCCTGGAACGGGCCGCATGAAATGGCTCGTGAGTTCCTGCAACTCGGAGTATTCTTCAGCGTAGGCCTGCGGGAATTAAGCCACCCCAAAGCAACCGAACGCTACGCCAGAATCCCAGAAGGACGGCTCTTCCCGGAAACAGATGACCACCCGGAAAACTGGGCGCGCACCGTAGCCCTGCTCAGCATCATCCGCGGCGGGGTGAAGTAGAAATCACTTCATTCACTCTGCTCCGCCACAATATAATGCGGGCGGTGCTTGATTTCCAGGTACATCTTGGAAATGTACTGGCCGATGATGCCGACGCAGAACAGCTGAACGCCACTGAGCAGCACAATAATGCACACCATGGAAGTCCAGCCGTCCACCGAACTGTGCCAGAGAATCTGGCGCACACAGAGCGCCACAATGATTACCAGCGCCAGCAGCATAAACAGCATTCCCAGAATGGAAGCCAGAGCCAGGGGGAAAGTAGTAAACGCCACAATACCCTCAAGCGAATACTTGAACAATTTCCAGAATGACCATTTAGTTTCTCCGGCAGCGCGTTCCACATTCTCGAACTCAATCCATTTAGTGCGGAAGCCTATCCACTCATACAACCCCTTGGAGAAACGATTATACTCCGGCATCGACAACAGCGCATCCACGGCCTTCCGGGAAAGCAGCTTATAGTCACGAGCGCCATCTACCAGTTTCGTATGTGATATCACGTTTATCATGCGATAAAACATACGGGCAAAAAACGAACGGATAGGCGGCTCACCCTTGCGGGTAGTGCGGCGGGTACCAGCGCAGTCATATCCCTCCACCCGCACTGCGCGAAGCAGTTCCGGCAGCAATGATGGCGGGTCCTGCAAATCTGCATCCATCACCGCCACGTAATCGCCTTTCGCCGCCGCAAACCCGGCCAGCATCGCACTTTCCTTTCCAAAATTCCGCGAAAAGGACAGATACCGTACGTAATCATACTGTCCAGACAGGCGGCGTATCTCTTGCAGCGTGCCATCCGAGCTGCCATCATTCACCATCAGCACTTCAACGCGGACATCCTCTCCAAGCTGAGGGCACACGCGCGAGAGTTCCTCCATGAACAACGGAAGCACCTCCTGTTCATTATAACAAGGGACAATGAGAGATAACAGCACCATGCCTGCATACTACCACCAGCATGGCCTCATTGGCAAGAAAAAAGCCTGTCCACCTCAAGGGAAGGACAGGCTTTTGAAAACCGGGGGACGCGAGGGTTATGGCATATCCACCATATCCTTCACAATATGCAGAGCCTCGCGAAGCACGGGATCCAGATTCGAGGGATACTCCGGAGTCTGGGTAAGTTCCTCCTCGGGGTCCTCATTCTCATCCATGTACTCATTATCATCATCCTTGGATGCAAGCGGCAGCTTGGGAGACTTCACATCCGTAAGCTTGAGACGATAAATCGTGAGATTCTTCTCGTCATCCGCAGCCATCTGCTCGTAGCGCACCTTACGCTCAGCATCTATCTCCTTCTTGCGCTCCATAAGCTGGGCGTTTTCAGTCTGGCGCACTTTCTTGTTCAGGGAAACACTGTTCTTCTCCTGGCGTTCCTTGGCGCGCTCGATATCCTCGCGGGTATACTGCATGTCCTTATCCCGGGCCACGCGGGCATTACTGCGAGCCATCAGTTCAGGCAGGATACGGGCAATACGGCTGCTCTTCACATAGCCGCCGGCGCGGGGAATCTCATCGTAGGGCATAGCATAATCCTGCTCACCCTCACCCAGTCGAAGGCCGGCTGTCACCGTGGGCAACACGATATCACTTTCCACACCCTTCAACTGCGTGGATGCACCACCTACGCGGTAGAATTTCTGCGTCGTCACCTTAATCATGCCGCAACCTTCACGGGAGGTGAAATAAGGCATATAATCCGCCAGACCACGGGGCACCTGCACCGTCCCCTTACCGAAGCTGGCATCATCGCCCACAATCACCGCGCGGCCATAGTCGGCCATGGCGCCGGCAAAGATTTCTGATGCAGAGGCGCTGAGCTTGTTAATCAGCACCACGAGCTGCCCGGTGTAGAGAGGACGGCCGCTCACCGTAAGACGCTCCACATGAGCACGGGAATCCTTCACCTGGACCACAGGACCGGCACCGGTAAAGAAACCCACCATCTTGCGCACCTCGTCAAGCGAACCACCGCCATTGAAGCGAAGGTCAAGCACAATACCCTCCACCTTTTCCTGAAGCATGCGACGCAGAATCTTCTTCACATCAGCGGCGCAGTGCACTTCACCTTCATCCAGGTCAATATAGAATGAAGGAAGGGTAAGAATTCCCAGGCGATAGGTGCGGCCAGATTCCTTCACATCCACGATACGGCCGCTGGCCAGCTCTTCAGACATAGGAATCTCATCGCGGACGATGGTCACCACCTTTTCTTCACCGGAATCAGCGCTCATCACACGCAGTTTTACCGGTGCACCCTTCTGACCACGGATAAGATCAACCACCTTGTCAATGCTCAGGAACATGATATCGGTCCAGTTATCATCGGCCGCAGAGGAAACCGCCACAATGCGGTCACCCAGTTTCAGCTGGCTGCACTTCGAGGCCGGACCACCCTTAACTATACCTTCAATCGTGGTCGAGCCATCGTCATCAGACTGCAGGCGGGCACCGATACCGACGATAGAGGCCTTGATCATGTCCTTGAAACGCTGTTCCTCTCTGGCGCCCATGTAATCGCTGTGGGGGTCATACACGTGAGCCACGGCATTGAGCAGGTAGGAAACCATATCTTCACGGTCGGCCTCCTGAATCTCATTGCGCATGCGCTTGATGCGAGACAGCATCTTCTCCACAACCGGCATCTCCTTGGCTGTGGGTACGGGTTTTCCCTTGGCCTCAGCGAGGGAGGCCAGGTTCTCGCGGCGAATCACCTCCGTGAGAATCATATCCTCCACCTGGTCACGCCACACCTGATCAAGCTCAGCGGCGTTTCTGGCGCGGGGCAATTTGCGACGGGAGCGCGGTACCTCACGGTCCGAATCGAAGGCAGGCATGCGCTTCCCATATTCCTTGAGCAGCTCTTCAGCCTGAGCAATGCGAGGCAGGGCGCGGGCGCTGAAGAAAGCATATAACTCCTCAGCCAGGCGCGTTGTCTGGTTTGCAAGAAGATAATCACCAAAGCTGCTCGCGTAGCGTTCCCGCAGAGCATCCACATCCTCCTGGCTCAGGAAAAGATGCTGCGTATCCAGAGACTGCACATAGCACTCCAGAAACTTCTCATACATATCCTGCGAGAAACGGGCCCGCGAGAAATGCGCATTCTGGAGCACAAGCGAGAACTGCTTGCCAATGATATCATAATCCGGTTCAGCGTGACTCAGTGACGAGCAGGAGACCAATGCTGCAGTAGCCAGGACTCCCAGCGCCCGCACGTTCGCACGACAGTTATCTAAAAAGTTTTTCATATCGGAGACATCCATACCGGGGCATAAGCAACACCCCTTTTATATCATACGTTCTCAACTGCCCTGGTCTGTCACTCTTTATCCAACTTGACAGAAGATTTCTAGGCAGCAGCAGAAGCATCATCTCAGGCCTTCTTGCGAGAGGCTCTGGTCGTCTTGTTCGTCTTGCATCCGGCAAGCTCGGCAAGTTCCTGAATAGCTTTTTCCAATGTGGCAATGCGTGCACGAGCACTCTTCAGGGACGCTTCGAGACGCGTAGCGCGGGTCTTGGCAGTGCGGGCAGCCAGGCGGGCAGAACGGATATCGCCCTTCATATCATCGGCGTTCGGCTCAATCTTCCTGCGCCCGGGGCGGCTGCTGCTGAAACGCTCAAGAACAGCATCCTCTGCCTGCTTCTTCCACAGAGATACCAGCGTGGCTGCAATATTCTTCTCCTTGGCGATATTCTGGATTTTAGCCTTGCGGCTCATCACAGCGAGGACAATCTCTGCCTTTTCCTCTGGCGTGTACGATGTGCGGGTCTTGATTTTCTCGGACATAATAGAAAAATGAAAAATAGAACAATGAAAAAAAATTAGTAGTGTGATTCATACTACTTTCATTCATGCAAATCAAGCCAATATTTCGTATTATCGCCAATACTGACAGATAAGAGCAGGAATCATCCACGCAATGGAGCAGAAATGATATAACAAAACAGCGTGATTCCACATCGGAATCACGCTGTTGAAAAAACAAGGGGAACTATCTTATCAGCTGGCAAGCACGATTGCGCCGGCAAGCACGAGCAGAGAGATAACCACCCAGAGAATCACCAGACCGCGACCTTCAGCAGCCTCGCCAGTGCCCTGCAGATGGCTGTACTTACCGCGAATCTTGCCCTTCTTCATGAAGCCGTCATAATTCTTCTGAAGCAGGGTAGCCTCAATCTGACGCATCATATCAAGCAGCACACCCACAAGAATCAGCAGCGAAGTACCACCGAAGAACTGAGTCACCAGCATGGGCAGACCACCCCACACCGAAAGAAGGCTCGGCAGGAAGTAAATCAGCGTCAGGAAAAGAGACCCGGAGAAAGTCAGGCGGGACATCGTGCTGTCCAGGAACTGAGCAGTGGGAGGACCGGGACGCACGCCGGGAATATAACCGCCGCTGCGCTTCAGGTCCTCGGAAATCTGCTGGGGCTGGAACATGGTCGCAACCCAGAAGTAAGAGAAGAAGAAGATCATAAGGGCGGAAATGATGTAGTAGTACACATCATTCGGGGAAAGCCAGTTGGCCACCAGCGCATTCACCCAGCTGTCCTGGGAGAACACCTGCTGAACCAGCATCTGCGGCAGCGCCATGATGGCGGTGGCGAAGATAACGGGCATCACGCCGGAGTAGTTAAGCTTGAGGGGCAGGTACTGGGTACCACCCTGCATCATCTTGCCGTGACCCACCACGCGCTTGGCATACTGCACGGGAATGCGACGCTGAGCCTGGCTCACAATAACCACGAGAGCCACCACCAGCACCATGAAGAGGATAAGAGCCACCATACCCAGAGAGCCCAGAGGGTTCACCTCGGTGCCCTTCATCACGCAGGTCTTCCATGCCACGGCAAAGGCACCGGGCAGAGCGTGAATGATGTTCACAGAAATAATAAGTGAGATACCATTACCCACACCTCGCTCGGTAATCTGGTCACCAATCCACATGAGGAACATAGTGCCGGTCACGATGATGAAGATGGTCGTGAGCGTGAAAATAATACCCGGATTCATCACCAGGTCATTCGCATTCAGGCCAATGGCAGAGGGGTTGCGCAGCGTCTGGGTCAGGAAGTAACCCTGGATGACTGCAATGATGATGGCAAGAATGCGCGTATACTTGGTCATCTTCTGGCGGCCGCCTTCCTCGCGCATCATCTTCTGCCAGGAGGGCAGCACCGCACCCATGAGCTGGGTCATAATGGAGGCCGAAATATAAGGCATGATACCCAGAGCAAAAATACCGCACTGCTGGAGACCACCACCGGAGAAAATGGTAAGAATCGAGCCGAGCGCTCCAAGCGGGCTGTCGCCATCGTTCGAGGCCTCAGCCACGCAGCGGGCAAGTTCGCCTACGTCAACGCCGGGCAGCGGCAGATGAACGCCGAGGCGCACAATCACGATCATAGCCAGCGTGAAGAGGATACGGCTCCGGAGCTCCGGCACCTTCATGGTATTAGCAAATGCTGAAATCATGGTTTCCTGGGGATGTTAAGATTGGTATTGAAGTCTTATGTGCAGCGAATCAGCTGTCGAGGCCCGGCATGCAGCCCTTTTATTAACACAGCTCTTTGATTATCAAGAAAGAAGAAACATTTTCACAAATCTTCCCCCTTTCTTACACAGCCGCCGGGCAGCGCTGCGCTGCCCGGCTCTGTGATAAGGATTTCTGGAGTCAAAGACCCGGCGAACCGGGTCTGAAATCACCTTTACTGAGCGCTGAGCACCGTGAGGGTGCCTCCGGCGGCCTCAATCTTGGCAGCAACAGAAGCGCTGGCAAAATCAACGGTCACGTTCAGAGCCTTGGAAAGGTTGCCATTGCCCAGGAGCTTCACAGCATCAGCCTGGCCCTTCACAAGGCCCATGGCGCGCAGCTCATTCTCCGTCACCGTAGCACCGGCCTCGAAGAAAGCCTCGAGCTGGCTGAGGTTGACAATAGCGATGGTGGACTGGAAGCGGGCGTTATTGAAGCCCTTCTTCGGCAGACGACGATGAAGGGGCATCTGACCACCTTCGAAACCGGGGCGGATAGTGCCACCGGAACGAGCCTTCTGGCCCTTGTTGCCCTTGCCGCAGGTCTTGCCCAGGCCGGAGCTTTCGCCGCAACCGAGGCGCTTCTTGCGATGCTTGGCACCGGGATTCGGCTTGAGATTGTCGAGAGTCAACATGATTCTTGAATATCTATGGTTGGTGGTTAAACTCAGATGGAGGCATCCTTCTTCTTCTTGCCGCGGGCGGAAAGAACCTGATCAGCAGTGCGCATGCCCAGCATGGCCTGCATGGTGGCCTTCACCACGTTAGCAGCATTGGAGGAACCCAGAGACTTGGCAATGACGTTGCTCACGCCGGCAGCCTCAAGCACGGAACGAACCTTGGCGCTGGCCACAAGACCGGTACCGGAGGCAGCGGGCTTGAGAACAATCTTGGCGCCGCCGAACTCGCTGTAGGACTCGTGCGGGATGGTGTCGTTCACCACGACCACCTTCTTCATGGCACGCTTTGCAGCGTCGGTACCCTTGCGGATAGCGTCGGACACTTCGTTAGCCTTGCCGAAGCCGTAGCCAACCTTGCCCTTCTGGTCACCCACAACGATGAGGGCGGAGAAGGAGAAGCGGCGACCACCCTTCACAACCTTGGCGCAACGGTTCACGTACACAACCTTCTCCATCAGCTGAGGACCTTCCTCAACGGGAGTCTCGTTGCGGCGACCACCTTCGCGGCGCGGACCGCGACCAGGGCGGTTGCCATCGCGACGGGGACCGCGGCCACTACGCTGCTGAGGAGCAGCAGAAGCCTGCGTCGTCTCTTCGGCCGGAGCCTTCGTTTCTTCAGTGTTCATTTTCTATAAACCTTTCTTCTTTAGAATTTCAGACCAGCCTCACGAGCGGCATCGGCCAGAGCCTTCACCTTCCCGTGGTAGAGGAAACCACCGCGGTCGAACACAACCTCAGTGATACCGGCAGCCAGCGCGCGCTCACCAATGAGGGCACCCACCTTGGCGGCGGTCTCCACATTGGCCTTCTTCAGCTCGACCTGCTTGGTGCAGGCGCTGCAGATGGTCACACCCTTGGTGTCATCGATCACCTGGGCATATACGTGCTGGTTAGAGAAATTGACAGCCAGACGGGGACGCTCAGGCGTACCGGCAAGCTTCTTGCGGATACGCGTATGAACGCGGGCACGGATGGCTTTGCGATTGATAGTGCTCATATTCTTCTAATAAACTTTTAAAGGGTTTGAGATGATAATGATTACTTGCCAACGCTCTTGCCTTCCTTGCGGCGGATGTACTCGCCCACATAGTGGACACCCTTGCCCTTGTACGGCTCGGGGGGATAGTAACCGCGCACCTCTGCTGCGAACTGACCGACAAGCTGCTTGTCGATACCTGCCACCGTCACCTTGGTGTTGTCGGCCACCGTCACGGTGAGACCGGCAGGGATGGGGTGAAGGATGGGGTGGGACTTACCGAGAGCCAGGTCGAGCACATTGCCCTTCACAGCGGCCTTCAGACCCACACCTACGATTTCGAGCTTCTTCTCGAAGCCCTTGGACACACCCTCAACCATGTTGGCGATGAGGGAGCGGCTCGTGCCGTGCAGAGCGCGCACCTGACGGTCCTCGCTGGCGCGGGACACAGTCAGCACGTCGCCTTCCTGAGCAGCGGAGATACCGGCAGGCATCGTCCAGCTGAGCTCACCCTTGGCACCCTTTACGGTAACATCAGCACCGTTGATCGTCACGGTCACGCCGGCGGGAACGGTGATAGTCTTCTTACCTACTCGAGACATATTCTTATATCAGGTCAGGGGTTAATGTTACCAGACAAGAGCGATGAGCTCGCCACCAATCTGCTGCTTGCGGGCCTGAGCACCCGTCATCATGCCGCGAGAGGTGGAAACGATAGAGATACCCAGGCCGTTCATCACGGTCGGAATCTCGGCGGAAGGAACGTACACGCGACGGCCCGGCTTGGACACACGCTTCACGTCCGTGATGATGGACTTACCTTCGTTCGTGAACTTGGACTTGACCTTGATGGCCTTATCCTTGCCTTCACCAACAATCTCGTAGCTCCAGATGTAGCCTTCAGCCTGCAGGATGCGGGCGATTTCGGCCTTGATGCCGGAGTAAGGAGCGGTGAAACCCTCGTTGCGGGCGGCACCGGCGTTCTTCACGCGGGTAAGGAAATCTGCGATAGGATCACTTAATACTGCCATAATCGTAATTTAGTTAGGCGTTTTCTTCAGTCTTCTTGGTGGGCTTGCGGAAGGGAATACCCAGCTCAGCAAGCAGGTCGCGACCCTCTTCGTCCGTGTTAGCGGTCGTCACGAAGATGATATCGAAACCGATATTACGCTTAATCTGATCAAGCTCAATCTCAGGGAAGATGGACTGATCAGGGATACCGATGGCATAGTTACCGCGGCCGTCAAAGGACTTGGTGGGCAGGCCACGGAAGTCGCGGATGTTGGGAGCGGTAATGTTGATGAAGCGATCGAGGAACTCCCACATCTGGGTGGAACGCAGCGTCACACGGGCGCCGAGGACTTCACCCTCGCGGAGTTTGAAGTTAGCCACACTCTTGCGAGCGTAGGTCATAGCCGGCTTCTGGCCGGTGATTTTGGCGATTTCTGCTACTGCATCCTCAACAGCCTGCTTGCGGTCGGGGTGCTTGCCCATGCACGTGGTCACCACAATCTTTTCAAGACGGGGAATCTGATGCACGTTGGCATAGTTGTGCTTCGCCTGGAGGGCCTTGGTGACCTTCTCCTTGTAGTATGTAAGCAATGTAGGTGTGCTCATAATATTAGCGGGTCAGCTCTTGTTGTTAATTAGTTTAGTGATGGCTTAAGCGCGGAGTTTCAGCCTTGCGGCATCAGCTCACTTTCTTCACATTGGAGATGTGGATGGCGCCGTCGATTTCCTTGATGCCGCCTTCAGGATCAGCTTCGGTGGGCTTGGTAGCCTTCTTGAGGATGCGGGCACCCTCAACCGTCACGGTCTGCTTCTTGGCATTCACGGAAAGAACAACACCACGCTTGCCCTTGTTCTTGCCAGCGATAACTTCTACATTATCACCTTTCTTCACGTGGGTCTTCATCGTTTGTGTTTTCTTTGTATGTGTTTAGTCCACACTACACCTGTAGCGCGGGGCACCCACTATACGCTCATACTCCTCACACGTCAAGCAAAATAACGCGACTTTTCTCCCTTATACCGCATTTTTTTCAAAAACCCGGCGGCGGGCATGAAGAAAACGCCAGCAGAGCAAGGCTGCAGTAATGGCAAGCGACACAACAAAACTCACCCACGCACCGGCAGGGCCGAGGGCCGGCACCAACCAATCCGTGCGAATCAGAAGAACCGCCAGAGGAAAACCCACAAGCCAGTATGAGAACATATTAACCCAGGTTATAGCCTGCGTATCGTGGCATCCGCGCAGCAATCCACTCATCAGAGCCTGCAGCGCATCCGGCAGCTGGTAGACTGCACAAAGCAGCAGCAAGCCTGCCGCCATATCAATAATACCCAGCTCCTGCGTATATAGCCCGATAATTTCACGACGGAACAGAACAGTAAGCGCAGCAAGAACGACCACAACCACCAGCATAAAGAAAACAGAAGTGCGCAAAAGAGCCTCAAAACGCTCACGATTGCGTGCTCCCACATGGTATGCAGAGCGTATAGAAGTGGCAATACTGAGAGAAAGAGGAAACATGAACAACACACCTGAGATATTGATGGCAATCTGGTGTGCCCCCACTGCAGAAGCACCGAGCGGAGCAATTACCAGCGTCACTACACAGAAAAAGGTCATCTCGCAGAACGAAGCCACCCCCAGAGGGAGCCCCTTGCTGAAAATATCGCGCACCACTCGCCATTCGGGTTTACGATTAGCCCACATATGCACCAGGTTCCGGCGATACCTGGGATAGGCAGCCATGAACACCAACAAAGCCGCGGCCATCAGATAATGCACCAGGGCAGTAGTCAGACCGCAACCGGCACCCCCCATAGCAGGTATGGGGCCCCAGCCGAATACAAAAAGATAGTTCAGCGGAATATTCAGCAGAAGCCCGACAAAAGATATTACCATCGCGGGGCGCGTATGTCCGTAGCCCTCGAAATGCCCCTGCAAGGAGCGCAGCATCACACTCGCCGGCACCGCCAGAATCAGGAAATATAAATAATGCTGCGCTACGCGCACCATCTCGGCATCATCAGACACCAGGGAAAACACCATCGAGCCGGCCAGCAGCGCCAGCACCTCCACCGCCATCAGCGCCAGGGATAGAAGCTTGGCATTATTGAGCAGCACTCCCACCTTCCCTTCACACCCAGCACCACGCAGGCGAGAGACCATAGGGCCTATAATTGTCAATATAGCCCCCACCGCCACAAGAACAGGTACAGTCACCGATGTACCCAGAGCAACGCCAGCCAGCTGCACCGGCCCTGCCTGCCCTGCGACCATGGTATCCACTACCCCCATGCCCATGTTCATGAGATTCGCGACGTACAAAGGCAGCATGAGCACCAGCAGGCGCTTCAGCTCCCGCTTATCCAGCAACTGTTTCAACATCCCCATCATATCCTATAAAAAAATCGGTTCCATCCTGCAAGATGAAACCGATCAGCATCTGGAACGGGATTCGAACCCGTGTTGCGCGCGTGAAAGGCGCGAGTCCTAGGCCTCTAGACGATCCAGACTTTTATTTCAGCACCGGCCTGCACCAGCGCAGGGACAATTTAACACACTCCGACGCGCATGGCAAGTAAAATTTCACAAAAAAGCAAAAAAAATCTTATCTATCGCCCATAAGAAAGCCCCGCTCCAGGAGTGGAGCGGGGCAAAATTACCAATGAACCGGAATTATCAGGGGTTCACCAGGCCATCATCCGGGAAGAGACCGGGGATAGCGCTGCTGGAACCACCGGTAGCCGTACCAGTATCACGCTTACGCATGGGCTTACCGAACGGGTCGATAATATCGGCCGTCACAAACACCATAAGATTCTTGCGGATATGGGACTCGGCATTGCTGCGGAACAGACGGCCGATGAGCGGCAGGTCACCGAATACGGGCACCTTATCCTCAACCTTCTGCACCTCATCCTGAATCATACCACCGATTGCGATGGTGTGACCATCATACACGCAGGGGTTGGAGTTGATGTAGCGGCGGCTGAAGATGGGCATATCGATGCGGTTTTCAGTCAGCACGATGTGCTCAATCGTCTTCTGGTTAGCAATACCGGCAGTAATCGGAGAACCGTAGTTCACGAAACCTTCGAAGTCAACAACGCGGATTTCGAAGCGCTTGAAGCGTACGATGTCGCCATCGCCATCCTTCAGCGGTTCAATCTGGAAGCGGAGCATCACACCCACTTCTTCCACACCCCATGCGGAGGGGTTAGCAGGAGCAGCCACGGGCATGCTGCCACTATAGCCACCGTTATTGTTGTCATTATTGTTGTTCCAGTTGTTACCAGAGCTCTCAATCTGCGGCTCATCGTACTCGGTCGGGTACACGAAGCGGCGAATCACCTCAATCTTGGCGCAACCGGTTTCATCGTTCTGGTCAGAAGCCAGCTGGTCAGGAGCGGGGGCATATTCCATCGGCTCGTCACCGCTGATAACCAGGCTCGGAGCAGACATCACGTCCACACCCTTCTTCTGGGACAGACCGCGCATGATCATCTGGAAGGAACCAGAATCATAGATGCCGGAGAGGGAAAGCACACCGGGAGCGGGGCTGGCCGTAGCGGAAGCACCGGCAGAACCGGAGTTCATGAGGTTGGTCAGAGCACCGGAGGTAATAGCACCGGAACCGGAGCGGAGGCCACCCGTCATCAGACCATTGGAAATCGTATCCGTAGCGCTGGAAAGAGCCTTGGTGGAGTTGATAGGCCAGGAGCCATTGCCGGAGTAGTTATTGGCAAAGGCGGAACCACCGGTGGACACGAAGTCTTCCACGAGACGCTTCGGCAGAGAGTTGCTGCCATTCACACCACCGAGGTATGCCTTACCGGAATCGCTCACGGAGAAGGGATTGACCACCCAGTCAAAGGAAAGCTCCTCTTCGTTAGTCTGAGAAATCTCCACGAACTTGGCGCTCACCTTCACCATCTTGGGCATATCCTGACGGAACTTGTTGATGGCTTCTTCCACGGTATCGAGCTCATCGTCGGTGTTGGTTACGGTAAGCACGCCGGTCACAGGAGAATACTTGGCGGAAGCACCGGTCGGGAAGTTGACACCCATGTCGATAAGGGAAGCCTTGGCGTCAATCTTCTTGGCGCGACGGGAAGAACCGGAGCTGAAATCGCTATCTTCATCATCTTCATCGCCGCCCTCTTCACCACCGTTGAAGAAGGAAGGACGCACCGTCCACTGGCGACGGGTCATGCGCTGAGCACCGGCACCCTTCTGGTAAATCACCACGGCGTTCTCTTCCACGCGGTATTCGCAACCAGCCTGAGAGCACATGCGGGCAAGCAGGTCAGCAGCCGTCACATCGCTCATCTGCAGAGAAGAAATCACAGCAGGGGGAGGCGGCGTGTACACAGCCACGGGAGCGGCGACTTCTTCCTCTTCCTCCTCTTCTTCATCCGTCTCCTCGTCGTCTTCGCTTTCCTCATCGTCGGACACAGAAGCTGTGGGAGCAGGTGCAGGAGCGGGGGCCTGAGCCTTCTCGAAAATGAAGTTCATCTGCAGACCACTCTTACGAGCCTCGGCACGCAGGAAGTCCAGGGCATCAGCCATGGGCGTATCCTCGAAGTTCACGTTGGCAATCTTGAGAGCAAGCAGATTATCGCGGTTGCGGAGCACACCTTCAGAGGTAGCCACCGTTTCCGTACCACCGAGTTCGATGGTGGGCAGCTCCTGGGGCAGCTGTTCTTCCCAGAGGGCATCAACCTCAGCCAGAGCCTTGGCGCGATAGGAATCGTGAGCAGCCTTGTAATAGTTGGAGCGGCGCTTGCTCACAGCTTCCTGACCACGACGGGCAGCGGTGTTGTACGGGTCAATCTTGATAACACGATTGAACTCTGCATAGGCAGCGTCGTAGTTTCCAAGCTCATAATAACCCCAGGCCAGATTCAGAAGGCGGTTCACCTCCTCAACATTCTTCACGTGCTCAGGAGTAAGCGCAGGATTGCTGCGCACGGGGTCACGCATCAGAGAAAGCTCATTGCGGGCACGCTTGTTGTTGGGATCGCGCTCCAGCACGCCCAGGAGAAGCTGTTCGGCTTCATCATAGCGACCAATGCGGGAATACTCAATAGCAACCGCAACAGAAGCGTCGCCGATGCTCTTCACCAGGAATTCCTGAAGCTTCTTGGTAGCAGGAGCCTTCGGCACCGTCTTCCAGGCTGCCTCATACTTCTCGAGAGCCTGCACATACTCCTTCTGAGCATAGCAGGTACGCCCCTGCTGAAGAAGCTCCATAGCCTCCTGGGTCTTAGCCTTGCGGCGGGCGGCCTCGCGGGTATTAATACTATCCTGAGCATCACCAGCATACTGGGCAGTGGGGCCCACCTGGCTGGTACCGGCAGCGGACGACGTCGTGATGTAGCCTGCCGTATCAGCCTGCACAAAGGGGCAGGAAACAGCGACGGCCGCAAGGATCATCGAGCGCTTAGAATTGATGAGAGGTGTGTGGTTCATGGTAATGTCCTATTTATGGCAGAATTCTAATCAAATGTAAAGTCTACAATTTAATTTTTGCTGATTTATTGGGATTTTTTTACGATTTTTGGGGAGAATTGGTTTTTCCGGAAGCCTTGGGCACATTGACCGGGCTCTCAGCCCCCTCAATCAGAATGTTGGCAGAGCCGGAATCATCCACAGATTCCAGTTTAGCGCGGAGTTCGGAGCCATCGGCCTTACCACCGGGAATGGTGAAGGTGCCGTAGAGCTGAGTACGGAAGGTACCCTCGGGCTTACCGACGGCAGAACCAGCCGTTACACGCAGGGTAACAGTCGTATCACTGATTCGGCGGCCCTTCTCGTTGGCAGAATTCAGGTCCTTGTGACCAGCAGGAGTCTTGCCGGCGCGGATAGTGAACTCCTTCACGTCGGAAGCCGTTTCGTTATCACGCACCACAAGCACATTCTCCTTTACCATGGCGCCGCCGAAATCAGGGAATTCCTTTGTATCGAAACGCACCACCGTAAAACGCCCGCTCTTGTCGTTCTTATCAAGACCGAAACTCTCACCAGGTTTCACGGTTACCTTGTGAACCGGGGTAATATCAGCCTGCTTCTCAAAGATGCGGATGGAGACCGTCTTGGGCTTCTGAGAAGCATCGGCAAACATGTTATCTGTCGTGATGATTGCGCGAGCCACGCTGGTCTTGACCACTTCAAGCTTGGGGCTGAAACCGGAGGCCTGAACCAGGTCCGGATAGCTGTTGGCCGCAGAAGGGCAGGTCTTGGCGGCAAATTCCTCCTCATTGGTGAAGCCGTCTTCATCACTATCCAGCACGCGGCCGTCGGATCGACCGAGAGCTGCGGAAATATTATTGGAGATAAACCAGGTGTTCGGAATATCGCCGTGAATACCGGGAGCCGCAGGGTCGTAAATGTCCACCACTGTATTCTTCTTCTGGTCGTCCAGCGTTATCTGCCAGAGTTCGGTAGAGAAGAAGAGAGGAGCCAGACGGGGCTGCCCATTGATTACGGCGCCTTCGGGCGCCACGTCAGCAACGGTACGGTCGCGCTTCAGGCTCTGCTTTACAGCGTCTGCCTGTGCGGTAAGAGAGGTATCCCCCTTCCCTGCGCTGATGCTCGTCTCTGCCTCCGGTGTTTTTTCTGCAAACATGGTATAGCCGCCCAGTGCAGCAGAGGCCACACCAAGCACAGCTCCGGTAATGAGAGCCTTAAGTCCAGGATTGGATTGTTCAGCCATAGTATCGTATGTAAGTTGTTAAAGTTTACTTGGTCTTACCGGGGGTGAAATAAAGCACCTGCATCGTCATGTGAACGCGCACCTTTTCATCCGGAGAGCCGGTCTTACGCACAGCAACAGTGCGGAAACCTTCTGCGGCATTCTCCACCACTTCGCTGGTCTCGCCACCAAGGTCCTCACCGGTTTCAGCAATCTCCGCAGGTGCCGTGTAGGCATCGATACCGGGCAGATTCTCGTTACCACGCACGGCAATACCGGTGATGGTCAGGAAGAAATCCTTGTCGGTCATAATCGAGTTGAGCACCTTCGGGAGCACACCGCGGCTGGCATCAAATGCCACCTCAAAGCGGAGGGGGAAGTAGGGCTTGGCCTTGCGGCTGCCGGGATTCAGGGATTCCGCAGCCTCTTCGGGCAGCGGGGCGCAATAAATCTTCTCCAGAGAAGGAGCACCTGCCGCCAGGATATCCTCAGCCACACGCGTCACCGCCTTGAGCTGGAAACTGCGGAACGGAACATCATCTGCCACGGGAGCCGCATTCTTGAACGAAGCCAGACCCAGGTTCTCAGCCGGGCCGGCCACGCGGGCCCCCTGGCTGCTGGCCAGAGACTTGATGTTGTTAATCGAATCGCGCAGGTCATTCTGGAAATCCTGAGCAGAAATCTTCTTGCCATCGCCCCAGCAGAAAGCTGCGTAGCGGTTCAATTCCGCCTGCAGGTCCTTATTGATACCGGACACCTGAGAGAACGCATCCTTGAGGCTCTTCAGATTCTGTTTGGTAGGAGCAACCTCCTGGCCGTCATAACCGGCAAAACGATCGTTGATTTCGGCAATACGGGCGCGATTTTCTGCTGCCTCCTGGCTCTTACCGTAGCCGTAGAACATCACACCGCCAAAAGCCAGTGCAAATACGGCAGAGAGAGCAATTACTCGCTTATTTTCGCTGATATTCATGATAGAAAAGTCGATTGAGAGTTAATATTACTTCTTGCCTTCGCTCTGCTCAGGAATGGCGATGGGAGTCTTAAGCGGCATCACAAGCATATACTTCTCCACATAGTCCGGCAGCTTATCCTTGGAGGCCTTGGCATCGATGAACTGGAAGTAATGGTTAAGATTCGCCTGCACCTTGGCATTCTCGAACGAGAAAAGAGAATCCGCGCTGCGCTCGTCGAAGTTCTGAGCCACCAGGTTATAGATGGCATCACGCTGAGCCAGACCATCGCTACCAGGCTTCTTGATGGTGAAGCCGCTCACGTAGATGGCGGTCACCATAGGAGCCTTGTTGCGCTTCTTCGTATCCACCTCATCCGGGGCGGCATTCATAGCCGAATCATTCGCATTGGAGCGGCTGCGGTTCATATCAATGAGCTTGGTACCCTTCACATCTGCCGTGCCGGTCAGCGAATTCGCCTCGGCATCATAGTTGATGAGCGGAGAGAACTCCGTAAACCAGAACTTGAGGGACGCGCCCTTGCGGCTCAGCTGCTGCAGCACATCCACATAAGCAGAACGCATCTGGTACAAATCAGCGAACTGCTGAATCTGCTTCATTTCGTTCTGGTACTTGGTGTGCACGTTCTCAATCTGGCTGTTCACAGAAGCCACGCGCTCATCCACGCTGCTCGCCTCTGCCAGCACCTTGGCAGACTCCGTCACAGCCTGGGTGGCGGCATACGCATATACACCGGCGCCGGCAAGAGCCAGCACACCGGCAATGGCCACCTTGGGCAGCAGTTTCTTCTCTGCGCGGTCCTTACCCACGCTCGTGGGCACAAGGTCGATATTGAAATCGCCCGTACCGGAACCCGTGATGGCAGCACCCACAATCGGGCCCAGGCAAATGGCATCCTGCTCAAGCTCGGATTCATCCACCTTCGGCCCCACGGAGAGCACCTCCACCGGGTTGAGGTATTCCACAGGAATATTCAGAGCAGACTCCAGGAACTCCAGAGCAAAGGGAAGGCGTGCACCACCACCGCAGATATATGCCTTGGTGGGGGGATTTCCCTTGTATTGAGCACGGTAGTGATTAATGGTACGCTGCACCTCAGAGCTCAGGCGACCCATAGCCGTGCGGATGACAGTGGCCAGAGCAGCCTCCTGCTCCGTCATCGAATCCGTATAGCCATTACCCAGCGAAACCACGCCGTCGGCAATCTTGAGTTGTTCGGCATCGCGGAAGCTCATATTGAACTCGCGGGCAATGCTGTTGGTGATAAATGCACCGGCAGCCGTCACCGAACGGGTGAAGAAACGGCCATCTTCAGCAAAGATGATATCGGTGGTCTTGGCACCAATGTCGAGCAGCATCACCGGTTCCTCTTCGTCATAGTTGGCGCGGAAGGCATTGTAGAGAGAGGTGATGGCACAATCCACGCTGCGGGTCTTCAGGGTGCTGGATTCCACCTGCGAGTTCAGATTGTCCAGCACGTCTTTCTTGATGGCCACCAGCAGCACCTCACGCTCGCCTTCCTCGCGGTCAGCCAGCTCCTGGTAGGAATAGATGATATCTTCCAGCGGGAAAGGAATATGCTGCTGCGCCTCAAATCCCACCTGCTCGGCAATATCATCCATATCAATTGCGGGCAGCTTGATAAAGCGCATGAACACCTGCTGGCCGGACACCACGTTGCGCACCTCACTGCCGCGCACCTTGAGTTCCTGCACCATCTCAGCAATGGCGCTGCCAACATAATCCATACGCATACCCTCCTCAACCGGGTCCAGCAGGATATCCCTGCGGGCATAGCGCGAAAGCGCAAAACCGCGACCGGCCGGGGTAAAGACGCCCATCGTGACGCTCTGAGAGCCAATCTCAAGGGCTACTGTTGTCTTGTAGTCAGCCATATGTAGTTAGTTGTTGATTTTCGAAAAATGTATAAAGAGACGACGGCAGGCCGCTTTTATTTCCTGCTCTTCTTGCCTTTTTTCCGGGACTTGGTATCAGCAGGAGTCTCCTCTGTGGCAGAAGTCTCGGCAGCAGTCTCATCCGAACCGGTAGTAGTAGTGGTGGTGGCAGGAGTGTAACCGGTATCCGTAGTAGCTGCAGGAGAGTAACCGGTAGAGGAGGGTGCAGAGGAGGAAGTGCTGGCGGCATCACCATACAGCGGGTTCGTTGCCGGGAAAGCAGGCGCATAGAACGGAGCAAAGGGAGTCTCGGAAATGGCGCGAAGCTGCACACCTATACCGGCCTTATCTTCCTTCTTCCACCAGCCCTTCTTGAGATTCTTCTTTATCTTCTTGTTGACAATGACATCCACATCAACATCCTTCTTATTGCAGCTGGTGCCCTTGAACGAGAACTCCACCGCCACAGCTGCCAGCTTATCGGAAAGATCAGCCTTGTCAACCTTGCGGGCATCATCGGCGCAGATACGCACCGCATCCGAAGGGGAAATGAACACAGCGGCCTGCACATTCTTATTCTCAGAGAGTTCAGCCTTGGCGCTCAGAGGAATGTCAACATAGGTGACTTCCTTGTCCACCAGAATAAGCTTATCGCCATCCTTACCCACAGCAAACACGAGGTATGCGTGCATCTTCAGCTCATCCACAAAGAGCGGCTTCTTCTCACCGCGGCACTTGCCACGCAGCGTGTAGGGAATTCGCAGCACATGCCAGGCCGGGCTGAGGGCCTTTGACGTCTCCTTGGAGCTGAAATACTCAGCGCGGGGGGAAATCTGTTCAATCTTGGCATCGCTCGGCTTAAGTGTCAGCTCAGCCTCGACAAAATCGGCACTCGTGCCAAAAGCCTGAGTAAAACCGCAGACTGCGGCCACAGCAAGAGGGAAAAAGAAACGTTTCATAGCTCTCAAAAAAAGGAAATGTGTGCTATACTTATACACAATATCCCCTCTCTTGGCGAGAAGAAACTTCATTATGCCCCATTTTTTTTGAAAGAACAATCATACATGGCATTTCTCGCGCACGCGCGCGTATCATCTTTTTGCCTTGTAACACCCCCCTGCCCTGTGTTAAAGTCTGCTGGTCATGCCAAGTCTCGCGACCTACATTCACCACCTCAATCCCATCATCATCGATATACCCGGCACCCCGCTCGCCCTGCGGTGGTACGGTCTTGCCTACGTGGCCGGCTTTATTCTGGGCTACATGGTGCTCCGCTGGCTGGGCGACAAAAACCGGTTCTGCCTCGACCGCGAAAAACTCGGCGACTTTGTCACCTGCATCTGCATCTTCGGCGTCCTCATCGGCGGACGAATGGGCGAATTCCTCTTCTACTGGCTTCCCGAACAAGGATTGAAAGGTTTTCTGAACGACCCCCTCTGGGTATTCCGTGTATGGGAAGGCGGCATGGCCTCTCACGGTGGCATTCTCGGCGTTATTCTCACCTGCATGTGGTACGCCTGGAAAAACAAGCTTTCATTCATCCAGCTGCTCGACGGGGTAGCCATCGTGTGCCCCATCGGCCTGTTCTTCGGTCGAGTGGCAAACTTCATCAACGGCGAGCTGTACGGCCGCGCCACAGATGCCACCAACACTTTTGCCATGAAATTTCCGCAGGAGCTCTTCTCCCTGGCTCCACAGCAGCAGATTCAGGCCCTGGCCGCAGTGGAACACGCCGCAGGCGGCCGGGTTCAGACTTTTGCACAGCCCGGCGAAAGCTTTTTCGAAACCCTCTGCCGCCTCTGTCGCGAAAACGATGCCGTGCGCGATGCTCTGGGCCAGCACCTGACCCCGCGCTACCCCTCCCAGCTGTTCGAAGCGGCGGGAGAAGGACTTCTCATCTTCCTCGTGCTGATTTCCGTGCGCCTGCTCTGGCGAAACGCCCCCGCCGGCATTTTCTCCGCTCTCTTCGCCTTCATCTATGCAGCCGCCCGTATCACCTGCGAGTGCTATAAGGAACCCGACGCCGCCGTGTGGCACGGCATCACTCAGGGCCAGCTTTTGTCCATACTCATTGCCATTCTTGGCATTCCGTTCCTCATTCATGCCATCTTCCAGCTCCGCAAACAAAAAAATCTGTAATTTTATTAAAAAAAGACTTGCAATCCGTCTCAGTTTTGTGTAAATTGTCGCCGCACACCGTCTACGCGGTCTGCAAAACAACAAATGGGTAGGTTCCCGAGCGGTCAAAGGGGGCAGACTGTAAATCTGCTATCGTACGATTTCGATGGTTCGAATCCATCCCTGCCCAGTTCCTATGCGGGAGTAGCTCAGTTGGTAGAGCAACACCTTGACATGGTGGAGGTCGTAGGTTCAAGTCCTATCTCTCGTACTCCCAGTTAATCAGAATAGCCCCGATTCCTCAAGGAAATCGGGGCTTCCTGTTTTTTTCTACTTGCCAATTTCAACATAAGGCGCTAAAATACCCGCGTGCAGAGTACGCAACCTGCGTGCTCCTGATAATTCCAACCAACAAAACAAGTACCATGCCTGTACCTACACAAGAACAGTACATCAAGATGCTCAACACGGCTAAGGAGAAGGGCTACGCCTATCCCGCCATCAACGTGACCACCATCGAGGTTATCAACGGCGCCCTCAAGGCTTTCGCTGAGGCCAAGTCCGACGGTATCATCCAGGTGTCCCTGGGTGGCGGCCAGTTCGCCTCCGGCACCGCTGTGAAGAGCTCCGCTATCGGCGCTATCGTGCTCGCTGAAGCCACCCATCGCCTTGCCGAGGAGTACAACGTGCTCGTGGCTCTGCACACCGACCACTGCCAGGCCGACAAGATTGACAGCTTCCTTCGTCCCCTCATCGCTGAGTCCAAGCGCCGCGTAGAGGCTGGTCTGAAGCCCCTGTTCAACTCCCACATGCTCGACGCCTCCGCCCTGCCCATGGCCGAGAACCTCAAGATTTCCCAGCAGATGCTGAAGGAATGCGCCGAGGTCGGCATCGTTCTCGAAATCGAGATCGGTGTTGTGGGTGGTGAGGAAGACGGCGTGGACAACGGCGACGCCCCCAACGAGAAGCTCTACACCTCCCCCGAGGACATGCTGCTCACCTACGAGACTCTCAACGGCATCGGCACCTTCATGCTGGCTGCCACCTTCGGCAACGTGCACGGCGTGTACAAGCCGGGTGCTGTGAAGCTGGCTCCCAAGATTCTGCGCGACGGTCAGGAAGTGGTGAAGGCCAAGCACGGTGAGGACATGCTGCTCGTGTTCCACGGCGGTTCCGGTTCCGACCTCTGCGACATCCGCGAGGCTATCTCCTACGGCGTGGTGAAGATGAACATCGACACCGACACCCAGTACGCTTTCTCCAAG
>JAZRBC010000050.1:0-18303 GCA_045634905.1 Akkermansia sp. | reverse complement strand
GTGGGTGGCTGCGACGATAACTGCACCTGCTGAATGATGAGACATAACACCAGCAGCATCGCCAGGGTGCGCCACGCATAGTACCGTATCTGCCGGATGTCGGGGCGGGGTGCCGGTGTTTCTTTATCCGGCTGAATCTCCACACGCTGGGATTCGGTGCAGACTTCTTCCACGTGGCGGCGGAACTCCTCGTCCTCTGCCAGATAATCGGGGCGGGGTGCCGGTGTGTCTTTATACGGTTGAATCTCCACACGTTGGGATTCGGTGCAGACTTCCTCCACGTGGTGCCGGAATTCCGCGTCCTCTGCCATGTATTCGGGGGAGTGGAAATCCAACGTCCAGAAGGGGGTGCCTTCTGTGGGGTCGGAATAGGGGTAGTCATACATCACGGTGATGACTCCGTCGTTCTCAAAGCGGAGCATGTAGGGGTCGCCATCGCCATAGATGCCCAGCAGACGGCTTCCGATGAAGGAATGGTGCAGGTTCCCGGTATCCAGCGGATTATTGGTGCGGCGAACTTCCGGTGCATCTGCAGGTACTTGTCCGGCCTGGCAGAAATCACCACTAGCGGGGCGGTGAATGATACGCTCCGCACAGACGAACCAGAATTCGGATTCTTCGCCTGTTTTTCGGTAGTGGATGGTTTTCAGCATGGCAGAAAAGGAAGATTCCCCGCCACACCGGTGTGTGACGGGGAATGAAAAAGCTGCGCTTTCTTAGCCCATGAGGATGCTCAGGCAGCGGGGGTCGAGCTGTTCCCAGGGGAGGTCGGCCTTGGTGAAGTGGCCGTAGTTGGTGGTCTTGCGGAAGATGGGTTCACGCAGACCCAGCACGCGCTCCATATCGGCGGGCTTGAAGGAGAATGCTTCCTTGATGCGGTCGATGATGACCTGCTTGTCCACCTTGGCGGTGCCGAAGGTCTCTACATCAATCATGATGGACACGGGGCTGGCCTTGCCGATGGCGTAGCCCACCTGCAGCTCGCAGCGGTCTGCCAGACCGGCGGCTACCACGTGCTTGGCCACCCAGCGGCACATGTAGGCGCCGGAGCGGTCCACCTTGCTGCAGTCCTTGGCGGAGAAAGCGCCACCGCCGTGGCGACCCATGCCACCGTAGGTGTCCACGATAATCTTGCGGCCGGTGAGGCCGGAATCGCCGTGGGGGCCACCGATGACGAAACGGCCGGTGGGGTTGATGAAGAATTCGGTTTCCGGGGTGATGAGCTCGGCAGGCAGGCAGCGGCGGATGAGGTTGGTGCAGAACTCGCGGATGGTGGCGATATCGACCTCCTCGGTGTGCTGGGTGCTGAGCACCACGTTCAGGATACGGGCGGGACGGCCGTCCTCACCGTATTCCACGGCTACCTGGCTCTTGCTGTCGGGGCGCAGCCAGGTGACAGCGCCGCTGTGGCGCACCTTGGCCAGTTCCATCATGATGCGGTGGGAGAACATGATGGGTGCGGGCATGAGTTCCGGGGTCTCGTTGGAAGCATAGCCGAACATGATACCCTGGTCGCCGGCACCCTGTTCGTCGCCGTCCTTGCCTTCGGCAGCGCAGGCATCCACACCCTGGGCGATATCCGGGCTCTGGGTGGAAAGGTAGTTCGTGATGTCCACGTTCTCTGCGTTGAAGAGTGCATCATCTGCAGCGGTGCGGTAGCCGATTTCGGCGATGGCTTCGCGTACAATCTTTTCGTAGTCAATGACGGCCTTGGTGGTAATCTCGCCGGCGAGCACCACGTGGCTGTCCTTCACCAGCGTTTCGCAGGCTACGCGGCTGGCGGGGTCCTGGGCCAGACAGGCATCGAGAATGGAATCGGAGATGAGGTCGGCCACTTTGTCGGGGTGCCCCTCGCCTACGGATTCGGACGTGAATATGTTGGTGTATTTCATGTGCTTGTCTTTGTGTTTATTCGTAATTTGTAAAACTGAACTGGCGCAGGCCGCTGGGCAGGTCGCTGCTGGCTTTGCCGAACTCGGCCATGCCGGAGGAGGCGATGAGGGCGGCTTTGTTGCAGAGCTCGGGAGAGTAGTCGAGCATGCAGTGGAAAATATCCCAGAGCAGGGTCATTTCATTGCGGAACTGCTGCGCCTGAATGATGAAGCTGCGGAATCCTGCCTCGTACAGGGCAGTGGCCTCGGTGCGGGTGAGGTTGCAGCTGGCTTTCTGCTGCAGTTCGGCTGGGTTGGTTTTCTGGCAGGCTACGCGGGTGATGAGGTCGGAGCGGCGGCGCATGAGCTCGGTGTCGTAGGGGGCGCGGCGCATATCGGCCAGCAGGGCTATGTGCTCCCGGCGTACCGGACAGGTGCGCAGGCAGCTGTCGTTGATGATGATGTCGAACTTCTCTTTCTGCTCCAGCGCATGGGTGATGCTGGGCTTCACCGCATCTGCCGGGTGCAGGCACACGCGGTCGTACATGCCGGCCAGCTTGTTATACAGAGCCGGGGTGCGTTTGCCTTTTTCCATGACCAGCCGGTTCGGGTGGCAATGAATCCTCAGTTTCGGCAGCGCGGTGCGCAGGCGGGCGGCCAGGGCATCGCTGGCAACGCTTACAGCATTTTTGCGAATCCGGTCGCGGTTGTACAGCTCCTGTACGAGACCCAGACAGTAGGAGTCGTTCAGATCGGCTTCGCTCAGGTTCGGATTGTCGAATACGAGGGTGACACCGGTGTTCTGCCTGGCATATTCTTCCAATGCGTTGCAGTAGGCATCGAAGGCGATGGGACGGCGCTGTACAAACCAGTCCAGCGACCAGATGCAGGGAGGTGCGCCTGCCACGTTGTGAAAACGGCGGATGGCGAGCATCTGGCTCAGGAAATTGTTGAGGGTGAGCAGGCTCTTGTCAAAGCGCAGGGCTCCGCCTACGGTCCATATGGCCTCAGGGAGGTAATCCCGGGTCAGGAAACGCAGGTTTTCTACAGCTTGTTCGGGGGTGATTTCGGGCGTGCTCATGGTGTGTCAGTGGGGCAGGATGGATTCCCAGAACATCTGGCCGTTGCGGTGCATGGCGTTCTCTCCCGGTGCGTCATTGCGCAGGGCGAGGCGCAGCAGGTCAAAAAGAATGGAGGAGGCGTTGGCGTGGCCGCGTCCCTGTACTTTGAAATGGGTGAAACCGAGGTCGCGGAGCTTCTGGATTTCGGGGGTAGTGAGCGCCAGTACGCTCTTCTGTTCGTCTGCCAGCAGGGTGTAGAGGCTGCGGCAGCCGTTGGTTGCCTGTCTGGCCTCGAATTTGCTGTTGTCGAAGCTCATGAAAGCCAGGGCGGATTCGGAAAGAGTGTGATAATGGAAGGGGCGGATGGGACAGTTGCGGATGCAATATTCATTGATGAGCAGAATGTGGCGCTCTTTGTCCTCAATTTTCTCCAGCAGGTCGTAGTTCAGCACATCATCCGGGTGAACCATCACTTCATCGTATTCATCGGCCAGGCGCTTGTAGGTGTCCAGCTTGCCTTTGCCGCCGCTGTTGGTTATCTTCAGGATGGAAGAGATGAGTTTGAGCGTGGGGTATTCCTTGCGGATGTGCTCGCGCAGGATATCGCTGGCCAGGATGATGGAGTTCCTGCCCGTGGGATTGTGGCGACTGAAGAAGATGCAGAGCGCATTGCCGAAGGCATCCTTCAGGTGCGTTTCATTCAGCAGCAGGTTGGTGAAGGTGAGGTAGACGGCAATGTTGCGCTTCTCGTATTCCAGACCGGCGGTGCGCACCTCTTCGGCCTCGCGCATCAGGTGCTTGAGCACGCGGCCGGAGTTCCATTCGCACAGCGGGGAGCCGTGCACGATATTGAAGGCTTCGAATCCCAGAAGCAGTTTGCAGTAGTCGTAAAAGGCAATCAGCTCGCGGTCGTTCACGAACGCGCCTGAAACGTCCCACACGGCATCGGGCCAGAGTGGGTTCTGATAGGGGGATGAGGATTGCACGGCACCCCATTCTACCAGCTAATGGGGCGAGGTGCAAGCGCTATTTCCTGCTGTGGGGCAAATTCGCGCGTGTATGCGTGGCGCGCCCGCTCTCCGGGCGTGTGCAGCAGTACATTGTGCTTGACTTAGTGGGCGTTGCGGGGTAGAATTCAGCCGTGAAGATGACACTCACCCTGATTGCGCTGATGTCGGCACTGCCTGTAATGGCTCAGAGTGCCGCAGCTGAGCCTGCATCGCAGGCTCCTCTCCCTGCTGATACGCCTGTTGTTGAACCTGTTCCTGCCGAGGAGGTCGTGGCTGAGCCCGCCGTTTCCCCGGAAACGGTTTCTGCTCCTGAGCAGCCGGAGGTTGTTCCCGCACCGGAGCCGGAGGCGCCTTCTGTTTCTGAGCAACCGGAGGTCCCGGCTCCCGAGCCTTCGCCTGCCCCGGCTCCGCAGCCGGAGCCGGCCCCTGCACCTGTTGTGCAGTCGGAGCCTGCGCCGGCACCCGTGCCGCCCGCACCGGCGGTGGACCTGGCCGCGGCCTACCGTGGTATTGTGAAGGTGGAGGTAGTGAGCCGCACGCCGGATTATGAGACCCCCTGGCAGAGCGGAAATTTCGGCCGGGGCAACGGTACGGGATTCCTGGTGGCTCCCGGTCTGTTCATGACGAATGCTCATGTGGTGGCCAATGCGGTCAAGATTGATATTTCGTTGTACGCGGATGCCCGGCGCATTCCGGCCCGGGTGAAGTATGTGGCGCATGATGCCGACCTGGCGCTGCTGGAGATTGCTGATACATCCGCCTTTGAGGGTGTGCCTTGCCTGGAGTTCACTGAGGAGCTGCCGCAGCTGGAGGATACCGTGCGTGCTATCGGGTATCCTGTGGGTGGTAATCGTCTTTCGGTGACTCGTGGCATTGTTTCGCGTATAGATACAATACCTTATGCCCATCCGCGCAATATTGCACACATGGCGCTGCAGGTGGATGCCGCTATCAATCCCGGTAACAGCGGTGGCCCGGTTCTCAAGGGTGATAAGGTGGTGGGCGTGGCGTTCCAGGGCCTGCTGCAGGCTAATTCCACCGGCTATGTGATTCCCATGCCGGTTATCCGCCATTTCCTGGAGGATGTGAAGGATGGCCGCTACGATGGTTATGTGGAGATGGGTGCCTATTTCATTCCCATGGAGAATGAGGCAATGCGCCGCCATTTCGAGATGCCGGACAACGGGCTTGGCTGCCTGGTTTCGGACGTGGTGAAGGGTTCCGCCTGCGATGGCGCTCTGCAGCCCGGCGATGTGGTGATAGCGGTCAACGGCCTGCCTGTGGATTGCACGGCCATGATTGATCTGGACGGCGTGCGTGTTCGTCTGGAGGAACTGGCCGAGCGCTCCTTTGCCGGCGATAAGGTGCATTTCACGATTATCCGCGACGGTCAGGTGCAGGAGACAGAGGTGACGCTGGCGCCGCTTCCCTCAGTCAGAGTGCTTTCCCGGCGCTATGATGAGAATCCGCGCTATGTGGTATATGCGGGGCTTGTTTTCCAGCCGCTGGAGTTGAATGTGGTGCAGGCGCACCAGGTGTCTTCCTCCGATGTGATGGTGGAGCTGGACCGTTTCACCCGCGGTGGCGAATCCAGGGAAAAGGATGACCTGGTGCTGCTGACCCGCCAGCTTCCGGATGAAGTGAATACCCGGCTCACCAATATGGGCCGCAGCCTGGTGACCAGGGTGAATGGTGTGGAGGTGAAGGGGCTGGCGCATCTGCACAGCCTGCTGTACCCTGCTGAAGGGGAGGAGCGTCCGGCATACACCGTGATTGAGCTGGCAGATGCTCCCCGCCCGCTGGTTATTGACAACGCCGCGGTGGATGCGGCCAACAGCCGCATTGCCGAGCGTTACAATATTCCCGCTGCGGCTCGTTTAAAGTAAAAACACGATACCTTTTTCTTCCGATATGATGATACGGACACTCACCGTTTTGAGCCTGGCGGCTCTCGGGCTCTGCGCCTGCAAACCCACTGAACGAACTGCTCTCAAGAAAAAACAGCAGCAGGTTGCTGCGGAAACTCCGGCAGAGGTTCCGGCAGAAGCTCCGGCGGAGCCTGCATCCCAGCCTGAGATTCCGGCAGAGGTGGTGGTTACTCCGCCACCGGCAGAGCCCCTGCCTATGCCGGTGCCTGAGGTGCAGCAGCTGGAACCCGCCCGCAGTATCATGGTGGTACGGGCCACGCTTCAGGAATACAACCGCCTGCAGCCCTGGGAAAAGGAAACACCGCGCCAGGCCCGCGCGCTGGGCGTGTACATGGGGGAGGGCCGCGTGCTGACCGTGGGGCGTGCGGTGCGTGCCGCCACTTATGTGGAGCTTATGCTGCCGGACAGCAGTCGTTCGGTTCCGGCTCGTGTGCTGCGCTATGATGAGGATACGAATCTGGCGCTGCTTACGGTGCTGCATGAGGAGGATGCCGGTATCTTTGAAACCTGCACAGCGCTTCCTCTGGGTGAGGCGCTGAACCGTGGCGATGTGGCTACCTATGCGGGGCTTATCAATGGTGTGGAGCCGGTGCATGTAGAGCTGCGGGCTGAGGATGCCGGGGGTGACAAGGTGCCGCATATGGTTTTGCGGGCTGCCCGCCCGCTGGCAGAGGGGCAGATTGGTGGTTCGCCGGTGGTGCGCGAGGGTAAGCTGAGCGCCCTGTGCATGACTTATAAGAAGGCGGAACTGCAGCTCAGCGTGGTGAATGCTGAGATTATTCAGCGTTTCCTGACTCAGGAGACACCCGGTGTGCCGGTGGTGGGTGTGCAGCTTACGCCGCTGGATGATCCGGTGTTCCGCCAGTACCTGAAGCTCGATGCCGCAGCCACCGGCCTGTATATCAGCAAGGTGGTTCCCGGCAGCGCTGCCGCTGAGGCCGGTGTGCAGGTGGGTGATGTGCTGACTGCGGTGGACGGTATGCCGGTGGATAACCAGGGGCGTTGCAACCACCCTCGCTATGGCTTGTACAGCGCGGCTGTGCTGCTCCGTGGTATCAGGGACCGGGGGCAGGAACTGCCGCTTACCATTTCCCGCGCCGGTGAATCCCGCGAGGTGATGGTGAAGATGGATCGCGCAGCGGTGGAGAATGCGCTGTGCCGTCCGGAGGCTCCTGGTTGCCAGCCCCGTTACATCATGTGGGGCGGCATGCTGTTCCAGCCGCTTTCCAGCACGCTGCTGGAAAACCTGGCCAACCACACCAATGGTGTGCTCCCCTTGCACCTGCAGGAGCTCGCCAATCGTGAGGAGGAGCTGCGCAATAAGGGGTATAAGGAACTGACCGGCCTCACCTTTGTGCTGCCCACGGCTGCTACGCAGGGCTACGAGGACCTGCGATTCAGCCAGCTGCTTGCGGTGAATGGTCAGCAGGTGAACTCCTTTGCTGAGCTGGCCGCTCTGCTCGATGCGCCTACGGAAAACGGGCTCATCCGCCTGGATTTCAACAAGCCGCCTTACACGGTTTACCTTGACCGCAACACGGTGGATGCCGTGAATACCCAGCTCCAGCAACAGGCTATTCCCAATCTCCGCGTGGTGGAGTGATATGCACACCCGGCGGCACATATTTTTACTTCCGGCGCTTCTGTTGCTGGTGGCTTTTGTGCTGGCCGGGTTCCTGGTGCAGCATTCCAACCAGCCGCCCCCGGCTCCGATGCTGAAATCCCCTGAGTACTGGATTGCTCATGGTGGTGGGGTGGGGCGGTATGTGTATACCAATTGCGAGGAAGCGGTCCGGGATTCCCTGCAGCGAGGGTTTACCTACATTGAGCTCGATTTGCTGGAAACGACGGATGGCCACCTGGTCGGCGGTCATTCGTGGAAGGAACTCAAAGCGATTCTGGGGGCAGAGGAGCATAGTGAAGCCCCGATGTCCCGGGGTGAGATAGAAGCCTTGCTCCCGCGCTGGAGTTATACTCCCTTGTTTGCCGAGGATATCTGCCGGATTATGCGCGAGCATCCGCAGATGGTGCTGGTGACAGATAAAACACAGAATTTTGAACTGCTGAAGCGGGAGATACCTTTTGCTGATCGCATGCTGGTGGAGGCCTCCGGGCTGGAGAACTACGCTGCGGCCAGACAGGCAGGCTTCTCTCAGGTGGCGCTTACGGCGTATACGATGGAAGATTTACGCCAGGCGGAGCAGCACCGCATTCCCATGGTCGTGCTCGGTGCCTGGCTCCCTGAGCTTGACCCGTTCTCACTTCCGCTCATCCGCCGGATTCGTGATGCCGGCTGCTTCATCATGGTACACGGCGCTGCCATCAGTGATAAGCCGGAGTTTATCCACACCCACCTGGGTATCCTCGTGGACCGCCTGTATACCGATACCTGGTCGCCGCAGAATATTCCGCCCCGGCCGGAAGGAAATAATTGAATAATAACAGATAATGAAAAAGTACTGTGTTATTGCCGTTGCTGTAATGGTGCTGTCGTTTCTGCTGCTGGTTGCCGGCAGCAGCCGATTTCGCGCAAAGTTGATACGCCAGTATTACAAGGCAGAGGTAGCTTTCTGCCTGCCGGGTCTGGTGCCTTCATCTCATTTGTTAACTCCCTGCTGGGATAAGGATGGGCTGGATAGTTCTGCTTTCTGGATTGCTCATGGCGGTGGTATCGGGAAGTATGTTTATACCAATTGTGCGGAGGCTGTGCAGGATTCCTTGTTTCGGGGATTCTATTTCATTGAATTGGATTTGATGGAGACAAGTGATGGGCATCTGGTAGGTGGCCACAGTTGGGAGGAGCTGCGTGCACTGGTGGGGCATGAGACAGGAGGGAATGCTGCTCTCAGCAAATCGGAAATAGAATCGCTGCGACCGAGGTGGAAAGTAACGCCTCTTTTTGCCGATGATATATGCCGCTTGCTTCGTGAGAACCCGCAGATGGTGCTGGTGACAGATAAAACGCAGAATTTTGAATTATTGCTGCGAGAGATTCCTTTTGCGGACCGTATGGTGATTGAGGCGTTCAGCTGTTATGATTACCTGCGGGCACTTCGTGCCGGGGCTAAGCATGTGGCTCTTACGGCGTGGTCGGTCTATGACTTGAAGCAGGCTCAGAAGTATAAATTACCCGGAGTCGTGCTTTCTGCCTCTGTTATTCGTGACGATCCGGCAGCCTTGCCGCTGGTTCAGCAGATGCATCGCGAGGGGTGCTGCATCACGGTGCATTGGGCAGAGGTAAGCGATAAGCCGGAGTTTGTACACGAGCATCTGGGCAGGAATATCAGCCGCCTGTATACCGATACCTGGTCGCCGCAGAATATTCCGCCCCGGCCGGAGGAGTGAAGACTTATGCCTTTCTGGGCTTGTGGGGTTCCAGCATGTGCTTGTTGTCGCTTTCCTGGTTGCGGGCGCGGCGACGGGCCTGGCGCTGCAGGTGAGCCTGCATGGCAAAGGCCTTTTTGCGGCTGGTGGCGGGGTGGTAGGAACCATCCGGTGCCATGTCGCTGGCCTGGGTGTTGTCCTTGAAGCAGGCATCCAGAATTTCCAGGATACGGAGGGCGAGCTGGGGCTCTTCGATGGGGACAAGCAGCTCGACCCGGCGGTCGAGGTTGCGGCTCATCCAGTCGGCGCTGGCCATGTACACCAGCGGGTTACCGCCGTTGTGGAAGTGGAAGAGGCGTGCGTGCTCCAGGTAGCGATCCACGATGCTGGTGATGCGGGTACAGGCCCGGGCCTTCTCAGTGGTGGGAGCCCAGCAGCAGATGCCACGGATGTTGAGCTGGATGTGCACCCCGGCTTCGGCGGCCTGCTCCAGTGCCTGCATCATCTCCACGTCGTTGAGCGAATTCATCTTGGCGCGGATGATGGCGCGTTCGCCCTGTTCGGCTCGCCGGGTTTCGGCGGCGATGAGTTCGAGCAGGCGGCTCTTCATGGTGGTAGGGGCAGGGTAGATGCGGCGGAAACGCATGAGACGTGTGAGCCCGGTCACGGAATTGAAGAACTGAGAGGCATCCGCCCCCAGGTGCTCGTTGCAGGTGAGCAGAGAGAGGTCGCTGTAGATGCGGGCGGTCTTTTCGTTGTAGTTGCCGGTGCCGATGTGGCAGTAGCGGCGCAGGCTGCCGTTTTCGCGGCGCACAATGAGCATAATCTTGGCATGTGTCTTGAAGCCTTTTACTCCATAGACCACCTGCACACCTGAGCGCTGCAGCTTTTCCGCCTGCGCCAGGTTGTGGCGCTCGTCGAAGCGGGCTTTGAGCTCGACCAGCACGGTAACCTGTTTGCCGGTTTCGGCGGCGCGGCAGAGGGCTGCTATGAAACGAGAGTTTTCTGCGGTACGGTACAGCACCTGCTTGATGGCAATGACATCGGGGTCTTTCGCTGCTTCCTCGATAAGTTTCACCACCGGTTCGTAGCTTTCGTAGGGATTGTGGATAAGGATATCACCCTGGGCTATGTTCTCGAACATGGTGAGCGATGCATCCACCCCAGCGGGCCAGCAGGGGGTCCAGGCCTGTACCTTGTGCTGGTCATTGCCGGGTTCAAAGGCCATCTGCCCGAAATCCACCAGCCGCAGGAATCCCGGCACCAGATAGGTGGAATCCGGGTCGGCACCTGCAATGCCGGAAATGCGCTGCACTACGGTAGCCGGGGTGCCGGCGGGCAGCTCCAGTCGCACGCAGTCGGAGAATTTGCGGGCTACCAGCACACTTTCCATTTCGCGGGCAAAGTCGCCACCCTCCTCTTCGGCCACGGCTATATCGCCGTTGCGGGTGACGCGGAACGGGGTGGTGCTCAGCACCTTCTCACCGGGGAAGAGCAGGGCGCAGAATTCGCTGACCATGTCCTCCAGCATCACATAGCCGCTGCGTCCCAGCACGGCAGATTGTACCCGGCGCGGCAGCACGTCCGGCAGGGTGATGGCCACGAAGCGGCTTTCGGCTGCATCCGCGGGTTGCAGTTCCACCCCGAGAATCAGGCTCAGATTCGGCAGCATGGGGGGCTGTTCCACCTCCATGGCCAGCGGGGTGAGGATGGGCTGGATGTTGTTGATGAAGTATTCTTCCAGCGCAGCGTGCTGGGCTTCGCTCAGGTCGCTCAGGCGCAGCGGGCTGAGCCCGGCTTCCTCCATGAGAGGCATGAGCACCTGCTGCAGCAGGCGGTACTGGTCGTCCACCATGGCTCCGGCGCGGTGGCGGATGCGCTCCAGCTGCTCACTGGGGGAGAGCCCGGTCAGATCCGGTTTGAATTTGCCGGTCTGCCGCAGCAGCATGAGCCCGCCCACTCGTACCTGGAAGAATTCGTCCAGGTTACTCGCGCTGATGGACAGGAACTTCACGCGCTCCAGCAGCGGAAGCTCCGGGCGCAGGGCCTGATTCAGCACGCGCTGGTTGAACTCCAGCCAGGATATTTCGCGGTTGATATACATGGGCGGGAAAAGGGGCTCTTATCAGCCCTTAATCCTAGCACATCGCTTTCCGCGGGGTCAAGCTCAATCCTTGCGCTTGCCCTTTTTCTTAACCAGCTCGGTGTGTACTGCGGCTACAATGTAGGAGTCGATGTAGTCCTTGCTGAACACAATGTCCGGGTCGTTGCCTTCATCTGCATTGATGCCGGCGATAGCCAGGTCTACATTCCCCTTGCGCACGGCTTCCTTCAGGTCGTGGTAGTCCATGTTCATGAAGGTGATGGAGGCATTCAGATGCGCAGCCAGGCGCTGGGCGTATTCAATGTCAAAACCGCGCAGCTCTTCACCAACCAGAAAGCAGAGGGGCTTCACCTGGCTGCAGGTTCCCACCACCAGGTGGCGGCTGGGGGATTTGGGGGCTTCGATGTATGGCATGCCGCCCAGCCGGCTCGATTTGAACCAGCGCTCGTACATGTCCTTGTAGGTGCCGTCCTGCCGGCAGAGATTGATGAACCGGTTGATTTCGCTCCGCATATCAGCGTTGCGCCTGGGGAGAGCCATGACGATTTTCACGCGGTCCATGCAGCCGGGAAGCACGGTGATATCCGGGTATTGGGAGGCCTGATAATCGGCAGAGTGGCTGTTGAAGAGGAATCCGTCCACCTTGCGCTGGATGATGCTCTGGTAGGCGATATCGGGGTTGCGGAAATAACACAGGCGCGCCCGGGTGAATTGCTCTTCCCCTGCGCGCATGGCCTGCCCGCCCATGGGTACAGCCACCCGGTACTGGGTTTTGTCCAGATCATCCAGCCGGCTCAGCGTACCGGTGAGGTCGCCGGGGTCATCCTGATAGTTGGAGTAGCCGCAGAAAAATATGGCGACTCCCAGAAGAACAGCAGCGAAGATAATCTTTTTCATGGTGCAGTAAGTGGCTTTACCCAAGTCTACACCAAATCAGCCGATTTTCCAGTAAAAAAGTGCCGGATTGCAAAAAATCGGCCTGCGGTGGTGATTTGGAGAGTTGTATAATGGGCAAATGACAGAGAATATTCCGGATGCAAAACAGGCAGGTGCCGTGTGGACACCTGCCTGAAAAATATCAATGCCGGGGGGCTTTACTCCCACTCGATGGATGCCGGCGGCTTGGTGCTCACGTCGAAGAGCACGCGGTTGATGCCGGATACCTCGTTCAGGATGCGGTTGGAAGCTTCGCGCAGAAGGTCGTAGGGCAGCTGCACCCAGTCGGCGGTCATAGCATCCTCGGAAACGATGGCGCGCAGGTTGGTGGCGAACTCGTAGGAGCGCTCGTCGCCCTTTACGCCCACGGTCTTCACGGGGATGAGACCGGCGTAGGCCTGCCAGCATTTGTCGTACCAGTCCCACTTGCGCAGCGTGCCGATGAAGATGGCATCGCACTCGCGGATGATGTCGAGGCGGTCCTTGGTCACCTCGCCGGGGCAGCGCACAGCCAGACCCGGGCCGGGGAAGGGGTGGCGCCACAAGATGTCGTGCGAAATACCCATGGAGGCACCCAGTTCGCGCACTTCGTCCTTGAACAGGAAAGCCAGCGGCTCAATCACCTTGCCTTCTTCCTGCATCTTGAGCACGCGCTCCACGCGGTTGTGGTGGGTCTTGATGACGGAGGCCTTGCTCTTGGCGTTGGAGGCACTTTCAATCACGTCCGGGTACAGGGTGCCCTGAGCCAGCATCTCGGCATCGCCCACGGCATCCCAGAACACGTCGATGAACAGGTTGCCGATGATGCGGCGCTTCTTCTCCGGGGCGGTTTCGCCGGCCAGAGCAGCCAGGAAACGCTCGCTGGCATCCACAGTCTCAATCTCCACACCCATGCGGGCGAAGTTGGCCTGCACTTCCTTGGCTTCGTCCTTGCGCAGCAGGCCGTTGTCCACAAAGATGCAGCGCACGTTCACGCCGGCTTCGTGCAGCAGCACGGCCAGCACGGTGCTGTCCACACCGCCGGAAACGCCGCATACCACCTGCTTGTCGCCCACCTTGGCGCGGATGTCTTCGATGAGCTCGCGCTTGAAGTCACCGATGTCGAACTTGGCCAGGTCCTTGGCGTAGGAAAGGAAATTCTTAAGAATGGTGCGACCCTCGTGGGAGTGGGTCACCTCCGGGTGGAACTGGATACCGAACATCTGTTCGCCCCACTGCAGGGAAACCGGCACGCCGTCGCTGTTGCGGGCGATGACGCGGCAGTTGTCGGCCAGGTGGTCCACGGTGTCAGAATGGCTCATCCACACCTGGGAAGAGGGGCTCATATCAGCATACAGACCCTCCAGCTTCTCCGGCACCAGAGCGGCGGGGCCGTACTCGCGCTTGTTGCTGGGGCGCACGGTGCCGCCCGTCTTGATGTTCAGCAGCTGCATGCCGTAGCATACACCCAGAACCGGCACGCCAAAGGAGGTGAGCCATTCAAAATCAATATCCGGGGCATCCGGCTCCGACGTGCTGCGCGGGCCACCCGAAAGGATGATGGCACCCGGCTCGCTGATTTCATGCAGATCCTCCAGCGCATAGAGCTTGGCGAGGAATCCCAGCTCACGTACGCGGCGCACAATCAGCTGCGTGTACTGTGAGCCGTAGTCGATAACGGCAACAATGTGTTTGGGGGTCATAACTCGCCGCCTATTGTAGCAGATAGGCCTAGCGCTTGCAAGCCTAATCAGCTCGCTGTATGCGCGCTGTTGTGCGGATTGCGTGCTTGACACTGCCCGGAGGCTGTGATACAAGGACGCATGGCTAAAAATTATCTACCCACTCAGAATGCCGGTATCTGGTCCACCATCGGTGTGGGCCTGCTCTTCATTGTTGGCGGTGCAGGTGCGCTCATCGCCATGAATTGTTCCAACGAAAAGGTGGATGGCGGCTATGCTGCCTATGTGTACACCAACCCGATTTTCGGGGTCAAGGAGTTTCGCGGAGTCATCAAGGGCCCGGGCGGCACAGGTTATGTCTGGCGCCAGAAGGCCATTCCGATTTGCGTGACTCCGTACACCATGACCGAGGCTTTTGATGATATTCGCGCAGCAGACCAGCTGAAGATGAAGGCGGAGGCCTACCTGGTATACCGTATTGATGCCAACAAGGTGAAGGAATTCGTGGAGAATTACGGTGCCATTGCCGATGTGCCGAATACCCCGGACGAAATTGCCAACGATGCTTATAATTCCTTCATCTGCCAACCCTTCCGCACAGCGGTGCGCACGGCTATTGCCCAGTTCCGTGGTCTGGAGGCTCCCTCGAAGATTCCTGAGATTACCCAGATGGTGGAAACCAGTCTCCGCAAGCAGCTGGAGGGCACTCCCTTCATCGTGGAATCCGTGACTATCGGCTCCACCCTGCCGCCGGAGAGCGTGACCGCCGGCATCACCAAGAAGGTGGAGGCTACCCAGGAGTACGAGCGCCAGGCTATCATGCTCGAAATTGCCAAGCGCTCCGAGGAAATTGCCGATGCCGAGGGCCGCGCCAAGGCCAATCGCATGAACCAGGAGGCTCAGGGTGAGCTGCTCCGTGCCAAGGCTGAGGCCGATGCCAAGCTCTACGCCAAGCAGCAGGAAGCCGCCGCCGTTGTGGCCATGAAGAAGGCCGAATCCGAAGGTATGATTCTGGAAGCAGCTGGTAAGAAGGCCCTCAACGAGGCTATCGGTGAGAATATCATCCGCATGGAGACCATCCGCAACCTGGATAGAATCAAGTTCCCGCACATCCTCGTGGGCAGCGATGCTGTGAGCCCGCTTTTCGATGCGTTGAACAATCTCCGCAAGGCCGTGGCTCCTGTGCCGCCGCCCGCCCCTGCGCCGGCTCCCGCCGCTCCGCAGATGTAAGCTAAGCACTCAACAAAAAGCCCCGCCAACCAGCGGGGCTTTTTGCTGCAGAGCGACACATCAGACTTTGTTGAGCAGGCGTAACCCCTCGTATGCAAAAAATAATCCGGAACCCGTTTCACGGGTGACAGAGGCCGTGGAAAGATTGAATGCCAAAGCCCTATGTTACCCGTTATCGCAGGTTTTATTTGTTTATTTATCAAACGAGGGGGAGCGAGAGGCTCGCTTACGCTCGCCTCTCTTCACCCCTTATTAATATATCGTTCTCACTCACTAGCACCGGCGGAGCGGAGGAGTTCGGCGGTTTCGCTGTGGTGGCCTTTGAGCGCCAGCTTGAGCGCGGTTTCATGGAAAATGAGCGTTCTGGCATGTACATCGGCACCGGCCTGGAGCAGCATCCGCACAATCTCGGTGTCGCCGCTAGATGCGGCCCAATGCAACAGGCAGAGGCCACCAACACGAACATTCACGTCCGGCTGACGATGCGCGAGCAGCAGGCGGACCACCTCTGTCCGACCGCCCCATACAGCGATATCGAGGGCGTTGAAACGGTCTCTGTCCCGGATATCGGCGCGAGCTCCGGCTTTCAGCAGGAGCTCTGCCATTTCGGTGTGCCCCCAGCGGGCTGCGTGGTGCAGGGCAGTCATCTGTTCCAGGGTGTCCTGGGCATCTATGTCCGCCCCGGCTTCCACCAGTAAGCGGACAATTTCGGTGTGTCCCCCGAAAGCCGCCCTCACGATGGCTGCTCCTTCATCCGGGTCGGCATCCTCGGCCAGATGCCGTCGTACGAGGTCATTCTGCCCACAGTAAGCGGCCTCCATCAGATTCAGGGTAGCCCCGGCAGCCTTCAGCACCTCGGCTGTTTCCTGGTGGTGCAGAGAAAGGGCTACGCTCAATGCATTGCCGTCCTGGCAGCGGGCGTGGATATCAGCCCCGGCGGTCAGTAGCAACCGCACGACCTCGGTGTGGCCGCACCGTGCTGCTGAAATCAGGGCGGTTGTGCCGTATTTGTCGGTTGCATTCACTTCCGCGCCGACGGCCAGCAGGCGCTCTGTTGCTTTGGTCAGACCGCACCAGCCGGCAATGATGAGCGGTGTTTTTCCATGCAGGGTGTCGTGGTGGTTCACATCTGCCCCGGCTGATATGAGAGCCTCGGCTGTGTCCTGATGCTGCCAGCGCAGAGCCTCAATCAGGGGTGAGAAACCATCCTCATCGGTAGAGTTGGCATCGGCTCCTCTGGCCAGCAGCCGGAGTACAGCTCGGGTATTGCCCTTTTCTGCCTGTTTCAGCAGACGCTTGTTTTTATTGAAGAAAGAAAACATGGTGGAGAAAATCAGGTATTCTGAGCGTTGCGGAGAAGTTGTTCAATCTTGGTGTGGACCTTCCTCCGCAACGGCAGCGCGGGGGGGCATGGGTTCAAGCTGAGCAAGGCGGGGTAATGATAAGTGGTTTTGTTGGCTTCTTTTGCAAAAAATGTATACGATTGTCTATCTTATGTTTAAGTATGCAAAAATTGAATAGGTGCCACTTTTCCAAGGAAAAAGTACCGCAAAAATGCCACTTTTCCAAGATAAAAATGGGGTAAAAATGCCACTTTTCCAAGAATTTGGTGCTGGGCAGGGGGTGTTGAGTGTGCTAGAATGGTGTCATGAGAACGATAGTGATGCTTCTTACTCTGGTGGTGCCGGCTATGGCACAGGAACAGACCCGCCCCACGCACTGGGGGGCAGGGGGGCAGATGCCGAATCGTCCGGCGAAGCCTGCGTACTGGGGTGCTGCCGGAAAAATGCCGGAGCGCAAGGATGTTCGCCCCGATGCCCACCAGCGCATGCTCGAGAAGTACGACACCAATAAGGACGGCAAGCTGGATGAGGCTGAGCGCAAGGCAATGAAGAAGTAGCAATTGTATCCGTATGAGCGCATTTGAGTTGTGGTATGTGGTGGCGGTGCTCTGTGTGGTGGGGTTGATTCTCTTTCTGGGCTGCAGGCGCCCGGGATGGCGAGATCTGATTGCACTGCGGCTGGTGCTCAGCAGCTACGTGATTATCGTGATTCAAGGCGCCATGTTTGGGAGTGGTACGTGGAATGCGGATATTCTGTTATCGTTGCTGTTTCTTATTCTCTGGTTGTGGGGTGGCGTGCGGGCGTTGGTGTGCCGCAGTTCCCGATACCGGAAGCTGACCTTCATCTGCTGGGGTATCCTCCTGCTGCTCGGTGCGGTGGGTGCCGGAGCGTGATAGGTGCTCCGGATGAAAGCGCTTTGCACGAGTGAAAGGTGAAAACAGGCTTTGCCTGAGTGAAAACACGCGCCGTTCCGCACGTGTGAAGGGGAGAATCAGCATATTTGCTTTACATAGGAGCTGCGGCGGTGTATGCTAGGCGTGTACCAGTATATCTTTACCGCAATATAACATCGCTATGATGACATCCGCGCAGATTCGCCAGAGTTTCCTCGATTTCTTTCAGGAAAAGCAGCATGCCGTAGTGCCTTCCGCCTCGCTCATGCCGCAGAGCCCGGGCCTGCTGTTCACAAACGCAGGCATGAACCAGTTTGTACCTTACTTCCTGGGTGTGTGGACCCCGCCGTGGAATCCCGCCCGCGCTACCGATACGCAGAAGTGCATCCGCGCCGGTGGTAAGCACAACGACCTGGAGGATGTGGGCCAGGACTCCTACCACCACACCTTCTTCGAAATGCTGGGCAACTTCGCCTTCGCTTCCTACTTCAAGCGCGAAGCCATCACTCTTGCCTGGGGCTTCATCACCGAAGAGCTGAAGCTTCCCAAGGAACGCCTCTACGTCTCCGTGTTCCAGGATGACGACGAAGCCTTTGCCCTCTGGCAGGAGATCGCCGGCTTCGGCCCCGACCGCATCATCCGCATGGGCGAGAAGGACAACTTCTGGACCATGGGCGACACCGGCCCCTGCGGCCCTTGCTCCGAAATCTACGTGGACCAGGGCGAAGACATGAAGTGCGGCCCTGACTGCGGCATCGGCAAGTGCGACTGCGACCGCTTCCTTGAAATCTGGAACCTCGTCTTCACCCAGTACGACCAGAAGCAGCCCGGCCAGCGCGAACTGCTTGAACATCCCAACATCGATACCGGTATGGGCCTCGAACGCATGGCCGCCATCCTCCAGGGCAAGCGCTCCAACTTCGACTGCGACCTGTTCCAGG
>JAZRBC010000049.1:0-46849 GCA_045634905.1 Akkermansia sp. | reverse complement strand
TCCACCTGGACCGGCACGGTGAAGATGAGCGGTGCTACGCTGAGCGGTACAAACCTGAATGACTATGGTAATGGGCAATCAACACTCGAACTTTGTGGCACACATGGCACCTTAGCGTCCGGCTCGGTTCTGACCAACATTAAGTTAGTCAACACCGACTCGGTCACCGACATGCCCGGCATAAAAATCACCACAACAACTGGAAACAAGCATAGCGTTACATTTGCTGGAAGTGTTTCAGGGAGTGGCAACTTTGTAGTTGAGCCCGGTGCAGGTCAAAACGGAGGAATCGACACATATGAATTTACAGGAAATGTAAGTGGCTGGACGGGCAACTTCATTTCGACAGTTGACGTAAATCTGGTCTACGGAGGAAATTCCACCGAAATCAATAACGGAATTGCGTCCAATAAAGGAAAAATGGACGTTACCATCGGAGGCTCTCAAGCTGTTCAGGTAAATGGCAAAGTGTCCGATGTGTTCTTTGGAAGTCAATGGAGTAACGGCACCCTTAATCTTTCCGTGTTAAACACCTCCGAAGACGGCGTCACCTTCACAAAGGAAGTAGAAGTAAACTCCATCGCTGTCGGTAGCGACTCGAAGGCGACATTCAACTCGAAGGTAGAAGCTGCTACGCTGACCGTGGGCGAAGGGTCCTCCGCCAAGTTCACCAACGCCAACGTGAAGCTGACGGATGTCACCATGGAAAAGGATGCGAGCCTGACCTTCGTAAACGTCAAGGATCCCTCTCTGGCGACTCTGAGTCTGGGTGAAGGAGCCTCTCTGAGCGTAGGGATGAACTCCATTGGCGTGACCGGCAGCGTCACCCTGAACTCTGGTGCCAGCATTACCGCCTCTACGGTTGACCTGACGGCAGCTACGAGAGTGACCTTTGCTGTGGCCATGGGTGAAGGCTCTGCCATCGCGCTGAATGGCGCAGCCCTTACCATGAAGGACGGCAACCAGTTCATAGTGGCTCTGGGCAACAGCCTGACAGACCTGGCCGAGGGCGAATCGCTGACCCTGTTCACCGGTGTATCCGGTCTGACGGTGGGCGACAGCCTGGTATTTACCGGGGATATCACCAGCATCGACCTGTCTGCGTGGGATACCTCCCTCGAGGAAGGCAAGTATACCCTGAGCTACGTGATTGATGATACCACTCGCGCAGCAAGCGTAGGAGGCAGCCTGGTTCTCACCGCGGCTATCCCGGTGGTAGATCCGGGCGAAGATCCCTCCAATCCTGGAGGAGGCAACACGAATATCCCCGAGCCGACCACGGCTACGCTGAGCCTGCTGGCGCTGTGCGGTCTGGCTGCCCGCCGTCGCCGCCGCGCCTGATTCTGATGAGGTCTGGCATGCCAGACCTGCTGAAAGACTCAAAAATCCTGCCCGTCCCGTTTTCCCGGGACGGGCAGTTTGCGTCTGGCGTAAAGCGAAACCGAAGCCGGTATTCTGAGCCCGGCAGGGCGGTAGTTCAATAGCCAGGGGTGAAAGCCCCTGCGGCTGATAGTATATCAATATTGGAGTCGCGCAAGGGGCGGCAGAAATCGTGGTGGGTAGATGCGTCGGTGCCTCCCGTTGCTCTATCGGTACCCAGTTTCTTTTTTGTTGTCAGCAGGGGCTTGGGGCTTCCGTCTACGCTTTCTTCCGTCTTCGCTGAAGCTTCGCCGAGACAAGTCGCCCTCACGGGTACGCCCTTGCCTAAGGAGCTGCCGCCCTCCGGGCTGAACAAGCCGCGGTCGGAACGACCGCCTGTATGGGGGGGCTCTTTCTTATTCGGTCGGCACCGTCCGCAGCTGCGATTTCGTTCACCGGGTTTACCTTGGTTATTCTATCCCCCATCTCATTGGGAAATCGTATGGCCACGCTCCATTGGGAAAACGAAATCCTCACTTCGTTCGGACGAAATCAGCCTTTCGGCTGATGAAATCGCCGTACCGGCGACGAAATCCTCGCTGTGCGAGGACGGAGGGGCGAGGACAAAACACCCGGCACTGCGGAGGGGCAATGCCGGGTGTGAAGTTTTGTTGTTCAGGAGGCTGCTTTATCAGTCATCCGAGCCTACGGAGAGGGCATCGTCCGGGAGGGGAAGATCTTCCTCGTCCATGTAGGTGGCGCGGGGGATGGGGGTGGCGCCTTCTGCGGGTTCGACCACGATGTTGCGGTACTGGGAGAAGCCGGTACCGGCGGGGATGAGGTGGCCGAGGATGACGTTCTCCTTGAAGCCTTCGAGCATATCCACCTTGCCGAGAGTGGCGGCCTCGGTAAGGACACGGGTGGTGTCCTGGAAGGAGGCGGCGGAGATGAAGGAATCGGTCTTGAGGGAGGCCTTGGTGATACCCAGGAGGATGGGTTCGCTGTCGGCGGGGCGGCCATGCTGCTCCACAGTCTCCTTGTTGATACGGGAGAGCGTGGTGCGATCCACCTCGTCGCCCCAGAGGAGACCGGTATCGCCGGGGTCCTTGACGCGCACCTTGCGGAGCATCTGGGAAACGATGATTTCGACGTGCTTGTCGTTGATTTCCACACCCTGCACACGGTACACCTGCTGCACCTTGTTCACGAGGTGCTCCTGCAGGGCTTCCTTGCCGCAGATGCGGAGGATTTCATCGGAAGCCTCGGAGCCGTCGGAGAGCGGTTCACCGGCGCGCACGAAGTCGCCGTCGTGCACGATGATGTGGCGGTCCATGGGCACCAGGTGCTTGATGGAGATGGTGCCCTCGTACTCATCGCTGGTCTGGAGCTTGGAGGAGCGCTTGCGGCTCTTGGTGGCGGCATCGCGTGCGGCGGCATCGCGGTAGATGGTCACAACCTTCTTGCCGCGGATCATAGCATCGTCGATGGCGACGATACCGTCCATTTCGGCCAGCGTGCAGGTATCCTTCGGGCGGCGGGCTTCGAAGAGCTCGGCCACACGGGGGAGACCACCGGTAATGTCGTTCGTCTTCTGGACCTTGCGGGGGGTCTTGGCGAGCTGGGTACCGGCAGCAATCTTCTGCTTGTTGTTGACCACGAGGTAGGCGCCGGTGGGAATGGCGTAGACCTTGGGCTTGTCCTTATCGGAACCGGGCTTGGCGGTGTGCACGATGACACGCGGGGCGAGGTCCTGGCGATGGTCGATGATGACGGTGGTACCCTTACCGGATTCGGTGTGGCCGGATTCGGTGCGGCAGGTAATACCTTCGATCATGTCCTGGAACTCCACGGTACCACCGATTTCGGAGATAACGGGAATGGCGAAGGGATCCCACTCGGCGATGACGGCACCGGCCTCGATGGAAGCGCCGTCCTTCACGCGGAGCACAGCACCCATGGTGAGGGAGTAGGACTCGAGTTCCTTGCCCTCGGCATCGTACACCTTCACGCTGCCGTTCTTGCAGAGCACGACCATGTTGCCGTTCTCGTCCTCTACGCAGCGGTCGCGGAGGTTTTCGTCGTAGATGATGGTACCGGCGCTCTTGGCGGTGTACTCGGGGCGGCTGGCAGCAGCCGTAGCGGTACCACCCACGTGGAAGGTACGCATGGTCAGCTGGGTACCGGGTTCACCGATGGACTGAGCAGCGATGATACCGACGGCTTCACCCACCTTCACGCTCTGGCCGGTGGCGAGGTTGAGACCGTAGCACTTGGCGCAGCAGCCCTTGGAGAGGTCGCAGGTAAGCACGGAGCGGACCTTGACCTTCTCGATACCGACCTTCTCGATGCGCTTGGCGGCTTCGTCGGTGATGATCTCGTTCCGGGCCACGATGAGCTCGCGGGTGGTGGGATCATAGATATCGTCGCAGGTGACTCGGCCGTAGATACGCTGGGCGAGCGTGGCGATTTCGTCCTCACCGTCGAAGATGGCGGTCATGGTGATACCGTTTTCGGTACCGCAGTCGATATCGCGCACAATCACGTCCTGAGCCACGTCCACCAGCTTACGGGTCATGTAACCGGAGTCGGCGGTCTTCAGAGCGGTATCAGCCAGACCCTTACGGGCACCGTGGGTGGAGATGAAGTATTCCAGCACGGAGAGACCCTCACGGAAGTTGGAGGTAATGGGGCGTTCGATAATCTCACCGGAGGGCTTGGCCATAAGACCGCGCATACCGGAGAGCTGCTTAATCTGAGCCTTGTTACCACGGGCGCCGGAGTCCACCATCATGTAGAGCGGGCTGGCCACGGCGGAGCCTTCGTTGTATTCCAGCTTGGTGTAGAGTTCCTTCTGGATGGCATCTGTAGCGCTGGACCAGATGTTAATCACCTTTTCATAGCGCTCGCCGTTGGTGATGAGGCCTTCCTCATACTGCTCGGTCACCTTGGCAACCTCCTCGTAGGCGGTGGAGATGACGCCGTCCTTGTTTTCGGGCACCACCATGTCCACGATACCGATGGAGCAACCGGAACGGGTAGCTTCCTTATAGCCGAGGGACTTGAGGGCATCCAGCGTTTCGACGGTCTTCTTCTGGCCGCAGGTCTGGTAGCAGCGCCAGATGATGTCACCCAGCTGCTTCTTGCCGACGTTGCGGTTGATGTAGCCGATTTCGTCGGGCCAGATTTCGTTGAAACGCACGCGGCCTGCGGTGGTGACGATGGTCTTGCGACCCACGTTCTCCTGGTTGTAGGCGAGCTTGTCGAACTCGGCACCGGTCTTGCCGTAATCCGGGTTCTTGAGACGGATCCACTCGTGGTAACCGATCTTGCGGGCTGCGATGGCGAACTCCACCTCAGAGATGGATTCGAAGAGCGGCAGCAGGTTCTGGTTGTCCTGGTGCTCCTTCACTTCCTTGGCACGGGTGTGCGTGAGGTAGTAGGAACCCAGAATGATATCCTGCGAGGGGGTGCAGATGGGCTTGCCGGAGGCGGGGGAGAAGATGTTGTTGGGAGCCAGCATGAGAAGGCGGGCTTCCAGCTGGGCTTCCACGCTCAGGGGCACGTGCACGGCCATCTGGTCACCGTCGAAGTCAGCGTTGTAACCGGTACACACGAGCGGGTGCAGACGGATAGCGGAGCCTTCGATGAGCACAGGCTCGAAAGCCTGGATGGAAAGGCGGTGCAGCGTAGGAGCACGGTTCAGGAACACGGGGTGGCCCTTGGTCACCTCTTCCAGGATATCCCACACGATGGATTCCTTGCGGTCAATCATCTTCTTGGCAGAGCGCACGGTGTGCACATAGCCGAGCTCCTTGAGGCGGTGAATGATGAAGGGCTCGAAGAGGCTGAGAGCCATCTTCTTGGGAAGACCGCACTGGTTCATCTTCAGGTTCGGGCCGATCACAATCACGGAACGGCCGGAGTAGTCCACGCGCTTACCGAGCAGGTTCTGGCGGAAGCGGCCGCTCTTGCCCTTGAGCATATCGGACAGGGACTTCAGCGGACGGTTGCCGGCACCGGTCACGTGGCGGCCGTGGCGACCGTTGTCGAACAGGGCATCCACAGCCTCCTGGAGCATGCGCATTTCGTTGCGCTTGATCACCTCGGGGGTCTGCAGGGCGGCGAGCTCGCGGAGACGGTTGTTGCGGTTGATGACGCGGCGGTAGAGGTCGTTCAGGTCGCTGGTGGCGAAACGGCCGCCGGGCAGCGGAACGAGGGGCCGGAGATCCGGGGGAATGACCGGCAGGGTGGTGAGCACCATCCACTCAGGCTTGCAGCCGCTGCTGCGGAAGCCCTGCACGAGCTGCAGGCGCTTGGCCAGCTTGCGCTTGTTCTGCTTGGAGTTGGTCTTTTCCATCTCCTGGCGCAGTTCGTCCACCAGGGCATCGAGGTCGATGGTGGCAAGAAGGCGCTGAATAGCAGCTGCACCCATGCCAGCCTCGGGGGCGTCGTCGCCGTAGTCCTCCACGAGTTCATCGTACTCCTCCTCGGTCATGATCTGGCCGCGCTCGATGCCGGCCACGTCCTTGGGGTCGATGACGATGTAGTCCTCGTAGTAAATGACGCGCTCCAGGTCACGGGCGGTGAGGTCGAGCATGAGGCCGATGCGGCTGGGCATGCACTTGTAGAACCAGATGTGGGTCACGGGCACAGCCAGGTTGATGTGGCCCATGCGCTCGCGGCGCACGCGGGAGGTAGTCACCTCCACACCGCAGCGGTCGCAGATCATGCCCTTGTTCTTGGCGCGCTTGTAGCGGCCGCAGGAGCACTCCATGTCGCGGGTCGGGCCGAAGATACGCTCGCAGAAGAGGCCGCCCTTCTCAGGCTTGAAAGTGCGGTAGTTAATCGTCTCGGGGTTCTTGACCTCGCCGCTCGACCAGCTCAGGATATCATCCGGGCTGGCCACGGTGATGCAAACCTGATCGAAGTTCTTGGGCTTCTCGTTGTTAAGGTCGTTAAAAGACATATTATTATATATTTGAGAGGTTTGGGAATGCCACCCGGCCCGGGGAGCCGCACCGGGTGGCGGTTACAGGTTTACATATCGTCTTCGTCTTCCTCGTCGTCGGAGCTGTCGAAGTCGTCGTCAGCATCCATATCGGAGAAATCGCCATCGAAATCGTCATCATCGGACTCGAAGCCGTCCTCGTCGTCCATACCATCGCCGGCGAGCAGAGCGAAGAGGTCGTCCGTGGTCTGCGGAGCGTTCTCGCGGTCGCGCTTCTCGGTGGGCTGCACGTTGAGGCAGAGGGCCTGCATTTCCTTGATGAGCACGTTGAAGGATTCGGGGGTACCGGCTTCCAGCGAGTTGTCGCCCTTGACGATGTTCTCGTAGATGCGGGTACGGCCCTGAACGTCGTCGGACTTGACGGTGAGGAGCTCCTGCAGCGTGTAGGCTGCACCGTATGCCTCCATGGCCCACACTTCCATTTCACCGAAACGCTGGCCACCGTGCTGGGCCTTACCGCCCAGGGGCTGCTGCGTGACGAGCGAGTAGGTACCCACGGCACGGGCGTGCACCTTGTCAGCCACGAGGTGGTTCAGCTTGAGCATGTAGGTATAGCCCACCACCACGGGATAGTGGAAGTACTCACCGGTCAGGCCGTCAATCAGGCGGCTCTTACCAGCCACGGAACCATCCTTGCCGTCGCCCACCCAGGAGAAGCCGTCGACCTTCTTGGCCTGGCTCATGAAGTCCCAGATCTGGGATTCCTGGATACCGTCGAACACGGGGGTAGCCACCTTGAAACCGAGGGCCTTGGCGGCCACACCGAGGTGAGCCTCCAGCACCTGACCCACGTTCATTCGGGAAGGCACGCCCAGGGGGTTCAGGATGATATCCACCGGGGTACCGTCTTCCAGGTAGGGCATATCCTCTACCGGGAGCACGCGGGAGCACACACCCTTGTTACCGTGTCGACCGGCCATCTTATCGCCCACGCCGAGCTTGCGCTTGGTGGCGATGTAGACCTTCACTTCGGTCACCACGCCCGGGTCCATCTCGGCACCGGCTTCAATCTGGTCGAGCTTGCGGTCGCGCTCTTCGTCCAGGTCAGCAAAGCGGGGTTCGTAGCTGTTGATGATTTCGAAAATCTGGTTGCGCACCGGGCTTTCGTTCATCTCGATCTGGTCGTGGCAGACAGCGAGCTTACGCAGGAGGGTCTTGGTAATCTTGCGGTTGGCGGGGATGATGAGCTCGTTGGTGCCCACGCGGGTGACTTCCAGCGGAATCTTCTCGCCCAGGAGGCGGTCGGAAAGCTTGCTGGTAAGCTGCTCAATGAGGGCATCGCGGTCGCGTTCGTACTCGGCATCCACCTTCTTGCGCTGCTTCTGGGCTTCCTTCTCCACGTCCACAGCGGGAGCACCGGGGGCGGAGGAGCGCACCACGCGCACGTCCATGACCACACCCGTGGTGCCCGGGGGCACGCGCAGGGAGGTATCCTTCACGTCGGCAGCCTTCTCGCCGAAGATGGCGCGCAGGAGGCGTTCCTCGGGGGCGAGGTCGGTCTCGCTCTTGGGGGTAATCTTACCCACCAGGATATCGCCGGGCTTCACCTCGGCACCGATGCGGACCACGCCGTCGCTGCCCAGGTTCTTGAGGGCATCGTCGCCCACGTTGGGGATATCGCGGGTGATTTCTTCCGGACCGAGCTTGGTGTCGCGGGCCTTCTCCTCGAACTCCTCGATGTGGATGGAGGTGTAGGCATCTTCCTGCACAAGACGCTCGGAGATGATGATGGCGTCTTCGAAGTTGTAACCGTACCAGGACATGTATGCCACCAGCACGTTGCGGCCCAGAGCGAGTTCACCGCCATCGGTACAGGGACCGTCGGCCAGCACATCGCCGGGTTTCACCACATCGCCACGGGAAACGATGGGTTTCTGGTTGATGCAGGTGGAGGCGTTGGAGCGCATGAACTTGCGCAGCTGGTACACGTAGATACCCTTGTCGGCATCGGTCTTGATGCTCTCGGGGTCGCTCAGCCAGGTATTCGGAGAAACGGGCAGCTCGCCATCGGGCGTGGTGACCACGTATTCAGCCGTAGCAGAAGCCACGATACCGGGAGCCACGGCGCAGACCACGGCGCAACTGTCGCGGGCGCACTTGGCTTCGATACCGGTACCCACGAGCGGGGCCTGGTTCACCATCAACGGCACACCCTGGCGCTGCATGTTTGCACCCATGAGTGCACGGTTGGCGTCGTCGTGCTCAAGGAAGGGAATGAGACCGGCGGCAATGGAGATAATCTGCTTGGGAGACACGTCCATGAACTCGACCTTGCTGGGGTCCACTTCGATGAATTCGCCGTGCTCGCGAGCGGTCACGCGCTTGCCGGTGAAGTGGCCGGAGCCGTTGTCGTTGTCGATGGGGTTGTTTGCCTGAGCGATGAGGTGGTACTCTTCCTTATCGGCAGTGAGGTACACCACTTCATTGGTCACCACGGATTCGGTGGAAACCACTTCGCCCTTGGCGTTCTTCTTCTCCACCTGCTTCACGCGGCGGAACGGTGTCTCGATGAAGCCGTACTCGTCGATGCGGGCGTAGGTGCAGAGCGAGTTGATAAGACCGATATTCGGACCTTCGGGGGTCTCAATGGGGCAGATACGGCCGTAGTGGGAGGGATGCACGTCTCGCACCTCGAAGCCGGCGCGGTCGCGGTTCAGACCACCCGGGCCCAGGGCGGACAGACGGCGCTTGTGGGTGAGCTCAGCCAGGGGGTTGATCTGGTCCATGAACTGGGAGAGCTGGCTGCGGCCGAAGAAGTCGCGCACCACGGCGCTGAGAGCCTTCGGGTTGATGAGCTTGCTGGGGGTGATATCGCTGCGGGTGGTATCGCACAGGGTCATGCGCTCCTTGACCAGACGCTCGGTGCGGGCAAGGCCCACGCGGCACTGGTTGGAGATGAGTTCGCCCACGGCGCGCACGCGGCGATTGCCCAGGTGGTCGATATCATCCACCTGCCCTTCACCGTGCGTGAGGCGCAGGAGGTATTTGAGGGAGGCCAAGAAGTCGACAGGCTGGATGAGGCGGCAATCCTCCGGCACGTCCAGACCGAGCTTCTGGTTAATCTTGTAACGGCCCACGCGGGTGAGGTCATAGCGCTTCTCGTCCTTGAACAGGCGGTCCAGAGCGGTAGCAGCCTGCTGCACGGAGGAGGGATCACCCGGGCGGAACTTGCGGAAAATCTCCTTGAGGGCGGACTCGCGGTCGTGTGCAAGGTCCTTCTTCAGGGTCTTCACCAAGGTCTCTTCCTCGCGCTGGTCGATGACCTCGATTTCGTCGATGCCGAGCTCCTGCATCTTGCGGATGGTGGCAAGGCTGAGCGGCTCGTATGCCTTGGCGATGATGGTAGCCTTGCGGCCCTCCTGCTCTTCGCCGTACTTCACGTCCTCGAAGGGCACGAGGTACTCGAGCTCGGGACCGGCCACAGCGTTCAGGTGGAGGGTCTCGATGGTGTAGAACTGCTCCACAATCTGGCGGTCGCTCTCGTAGCCGAGGTAGCGCAGGAAAGTGGTGGCCAGGAACTTGCGGCGGCGGCGGCGGCGGTCCAGGAACACGTACATGAGGTCGTTCGTGTCGAACTGCACCTCAAGCCAGGAACCGCGGTCGGGGATGATGCGGAAAGAGTAGATGTCCTTACCGTTGCTGTGCTGAGTCTTCTCGAAGCACAGACCGGGGGAACGATGCAGCTGAGCCACAATCACGCGCTCGGCACCGTTGATGACGAAGGTACCGCGGTCGGTAATCATGGGAATCTCACCCATGTACACGTCTTCCTCGCTGGTGTAGTCGCCGCACTTCAGGCTGAACTTCACATACAGCGCAGCGCTGTATGTCTCGCCGCAGCGGATGGCGGCAAAGTCAGAGGTCTTGGGAGCCTCGATACGGTAGGACACAAAATCCAGACGAATCTGGCCGTCGTAGCTCTCAATCGGGAAGTGCTCAGACAAAACAGCCTGCAGACCAATCCTGGCCCGCTGGTCAGGCGCAACAAAGCGCTGAAGGAATTCCTCGTATGACTTAGTCTGAATCTCAATCAAGTTAGGCGGGTCAATGACCTCCTTGATCGTGCCGAAACTGATTCGCTCTTGCTTGGGCTTGGACATGGAGTTGTCGGAGATGAAGTTGTGCACCTGGCCGGGTGCCGGTCGGTTCCTTTGGTAAAACCGACCCGGAGAGTGCTTGGGCTCACCAGCCCCGGGTCGACTCTACGCGCATGCATGCGCGGGAACGAAATTTAAGTTATGACATTAAATGTTAATAGCTAGCAAACATTCCCGGAAAAACCCGGAAACGGAGGGACGCGAAGGCAGGAGAGGACAGTAATCCCCTCCTGCTTCGCGTGATACGAAAGGTTACTTGATGGTGACCTTGGCACCAGCCTTCTCGAGCTCGGCCTTGGCCTTCTCGGCTTCCTCCTTGGAAACGCCCTCGAGGATAACGGCGGGAGCGCTCTCAACGAGCTTCTTGGCATCAGCCAGACCCAGACCGGTCTTGACGGTGCGCACAGCCTTAATAACGTTGATCTTGCTGGCACCAGCGTCGGTCAGCTCAACGTCGAAGTCGCTCTTCTCCTCAACGGGCTCAGCAGCGGCCACGGGGCCGGCAGCAGCCACAGGAGCAGCGGCGGAAACGCCCCACTTCTCTTCCAGCATCTTCACAAGCTCAGCAGCCTCCAGGATGGTCAGCTTGCCAAGTTCCTCAGCGATAGTATTGATATCAGCCATTGTAGTATTATTTCTGTTTTAATTGGTTCTTGTCGCGGATGGGGGCTCCCCATCCATTTCAGTTCTCACCGGCCGGAGAGCCGACAGAGAGCCTAATTTTTTCAGGCGGCGGGCAGTTGATACCACACCGCCGCCATCTGTTCAAGTCTTTTTTTACTCTGCAGCGGAAGTTTCTTCCGTTGCACCACCATTTTCCTTGTCGACGTAGGCCTGGATGACGCGGGCGAGAGCAGCACCGGCACCGTTGATGGTACCAAGCAGCGTAGCCAGCAGCACCTCGCGGCTGGGCAGGTCGCCCAGAGCCTTGATCTTCTCGGGGGTAAGTTCGGCACCGTCAAGGATACCGGCCTTCCAGGCAGCCTTCTTGGACTTCTTGGCGAAGGTGTTCACAGCCTTGGCGGCGGCGCACACATCGGCGTTGCCCATGATGTAGGCGGTCTGACCCTTGAGGGAGGCGGAGATATCCGGCAGGCCGGCAGAGGCGATAGCCTTGGCCATGAAGGTGTTCTTGGCCACCTCGCACTTGGCACCGGCAGCAGCCAGCGCGGCGCGGAGCTCGGTGAACTCGGGCACGGTCACACCGGCATAGTCGAACACCAGCACAAAGGGAGAAGCGTTAACCTTGGCCACAAGGCTATCAATCATAACGCCCTTGTGGGGATTGAGTTTCTTTTCGTTGCTCATAATAGTTCTTGTGTTTCAGGTTAGTTCTTGGAGTACTCCACGGGGCTGATGGACAGACCGGGGTTCATGGAGCTGGACATGGTCACTGCAGCGATGTAAGCACCCTTGGCGCCGGAGGGGCGGGCCTTGACAACGGCAGAGATGAATGCGCGAGCGTTCTCAACGAGCTTATCGCTGGTGAAGGAAAGCTTACCCACAGCGGCAGAGATGTTGGCGTTCTTGTCAACCTTGAAGTCAACGCGACCAGCCTTCACCTCGCGCACGGCCTTGGCGGTGTCGTCCGTCACGGTGCCGGTCTTGGGGTTGGGCATCAGGCCGCGCGGGCCGAGCACACGGGCAATCTTACGCACCTGGGCCATGGCGTCCGGGGTGGCGATTGCGCTGTCGAAATCAAGATAACCGCCCTGGATTTCCTTGATGAGGTCTTCCAGGCCAACTTTCTCGGCACCGGCCTCAAGAGCAGCCTGAGCGGCCTCACCCTGAGCAAACACGATGACGCGAACATTCTTACCAGTACCATTGGGCAGGGCTACGGAGCCGCGCACCATCTGGTCGGCTTTGCGGGGATCCACCGTCAGGTGGAAGGAAACGGTGACCGTGGGGTCGAACTTCGGAGCGGGGAAGCTCTTCATCAGTTCCACAGCCTCCTCGACAGCGTAGTTCTTGCTGGCGTCGACCAGCTTAGCTGCCTCGTTGTAGCGCTTGGAGCGTTTTGTAGACATATGTATTTAGCAGTACGTTCGGGGTTAATATGGTTTTAATTCCCTCCTGCGAAGGGGTTACATGCCTTCCACTTCGATACCCATCTGGCGGGCCTGACCAGCGATGATGCGGGCGGCAGCCTCGGGGTTCGTGGTGTTGAAGTCGGGCATCTTGGTGTTGACAATTTCCATCAGCTTCTCCTTGGAGATCTTAGCCACCTTGTTCTTGTTCGGCTCGCCGGAGCCGGACTTGATACCAGCGGCCTTCTTGAGAAGGAGGGCTGCCGGCGGCTGCTTGGTGATGAAGTCGAAGGACTTGTCCTTGTACACGGTGATCACGACGGGGAGCACATCACCGGCCTGCTTCTGAGTCTTAGCGTTGAACTCTTTGCAGAAGCCCATGATGTTAACACCGGCCTGACCAAGAGCAGGACCCACGGGCGGCGAGGGGTTCGCGGCGCCGGCAGGAATCTGCAGCTTAATGATTTTAACTACTTCTTTTGCCATGGTTGTGTTGTTTTGGGTTTGCCGCATTTACCGGCGGAAGCCGGCTCCCTGCGGCGGGAAAACTGTCTGCTCGTTCTTACAGGTTCTTGCCCTTCTCTTCATCGGGCACGAGCTGCACCTGAGCATAGGAAAGGTCCAGCGGGTTGGAGCGGCCGAACATGGTCACGCCCACGCGGAGACGCCCGCGCTCGGCATCCACCATTTCCACGATGCCGTGCTCGCCCTGGAAGGCACCGTCGAGCACCACCACTTCCTCACCCACGGTGAAGGACACCTTGGGACGAGCGGAACCGCTGCGGCGCTCGATTTCAGCCATGAGCTCCTGCACGTCCTTCTTCGACATGGGAAGAGGCTCCTTGTTGCGGCCGCAGGCAAAGCTGATGACACCGTCAACAGCCTGAATCTTGTACCAGGCTTCATTGTTGAGCGAACCATCGGGGCGACGAAGGGCGAAGTTCAGGTACACATAGCCGGGGTAGAGCTTGCGGTTCACAACGTACTTCTTGCCGTTGCGCACGTCTTCCACCTTTTCCTTGGGCACCAGGGGAGCGCTCTGCAGCAGAGCGTTCATTTCCTCGTCCTCCTTGAACAGGCGGTTGAGGTTTTCCACCGTGCGGTCCTCCTTGTTGGAAAGCACATGAAGCACGTACCACTGATCCTTCGGCTCAGGGGTCACGCGCACCGTTCCGGACTTACGATCGTAGGGGCGGGACATATATGTGTGTAAAAATTGGCAGTTCCTATGAATCAGGAAAGAAGCTCAATCGCGCGGGTCACCACCGCCGAGAGCACATAATCAAAGAAAGCAACGTAGGCACCCAGCAGCACCATGGCTACGAGCACCACCACCGTCGACCCGGACAGCTCACGGAATTTCTTGAACCCGGTTACCTTCGGGTCGCTTGACCAGGGCCAGGAGCACTTCTTCAGCTCGCCCTTCACAGCAGAAATGTATTGGGAAATCTTGCGGAACATGGTCTATCGTGAGATTTGGGATATTTTTTGAGAAAAAAAAAGAGGAAGGCTGGCAGGGTATGAGAGACTCGAACTCCCAACACGCGGTTTTGGAGACCGCTGCTCTACCAATTGAGCTAATACCCTATAACCTTGCTCTGTCTTATTCCGGCTAAGCGGGGGAGATGACCAGTCGGCCATCTCCCCCGGCCGAGGTGCTGCTCACTGGTGGAGCAGTCACCCAATTCTAAGTTTTCGTAAAGGCAACTTAGGCCTTGATGCTGGCAACCTTACCGGCGCCAACGGTGCGACCACCTTCGCGGATAGCGAAACGCATACCCTCTTCCATGGCCACCGGAGTGATGAGCTGAACAGTGATGGTCACGTTGTCGCCGGGCATCACCATTTCGGTACCCTCGGGCAGAGTCACGCTACCGGTCACGTCCGTCGTACGGAAGTAGAACTGCGGGCGGTAGTTGTTGAAGAACGGGGTGTGACGGCCACCTTCTTCCTTGGTCAGCACGTAAACGGCGGCCTCGAAGTCGGTGTGGGGAGTCACGGAACCGGGCTTGGCAATCACCTGACCACGCACGATGTCTTCCTTCTTGATACCGCGGAGCAGCACGCCCACGTTATCACCAGCTTCACCCTTGTCGAGGAGCTTGCGGAACATTTCGATGTCGGTCACGGAGGTCTTCACGGTGGGCTTGATACCCACGATTTCAACTTCCTCCATCTTGTTGATGATACCACGCTCGATACGACCGGTAGCCACAGTACCACGGCCGGAGATGGAGAACACGTCCTCCACGGGCATCAGGAAGGGCTTCTCAGTCGGACGCTCAGGAGTGGGGATGTAGGCATCCACAGCATCCATGAGGTCGAGAATCTTCTGGGTGTATTCAGCGTCACCCTCCAGAGCCTTCACGGCGGAACCCATCACGATGGGCAGGTCGTCGCCCGGGAAGTCGTAGGAGGAAAGAAGTTCGCGGATCTCCATCTCCACGAGCTCAGCGAGTTCGGGGTCAGCAAGGTCCATCTTGTTCATGAACACCACGATGTAGGGCACGCCCACCTGGCGGGCAAGCAGGATGTGCTCGCGAGTCTGCGGCATGGGGCCGTCAGCAGCGGAAACCACAAGGATAGCGCCGTCCATCTGGGCAGCACCGGTGATCATGTTCTTAACGTAGTCAGCGTGACCGGGGCAGTCCACGTGAGCATAGTGGCGGGACTCGGTCTCGTACTCAACGTGAGCGGTAGAAATGGTAATACCACGCTCGCGTTCCTCGGGGGCGCCGTCGATCTGATCGTAAGCACGGGCTTCAGCCATACCGCGATCTGCAAGAACCTTGGTAATTGCAGCGGTGAGGGAAGTCTTGCCATGGTCAACGTGACCGATCGTACCCACGTTCACGTGGGGCTTGGTGCGCTGGAATGATTCTTTGGCCATATTATTGAATTAAGTTAGAGCTGCTATTCTTGCAAGAAATCAAAAAGCTTCTGGCGGGATTTGAACCCGCGACCTCATCCTTACCAAGGATGCGCTCTACCACTGAGCTACAGAAGCGACTTGACTCCGGGCGTCCCACCGGGTGAGACGTGAAAGCGGGGCGAGTATACACGCTCTTGCCGACCAAGTCAATGATTATTTCTATTTTTTTTGCAAAAAAGCGAAAATTCGCCGATTTTTTGTTAATTTTGCCCCAAAACGGGTAGAAAGTTGGATTGAAAGGTAGAAATTCCGGGTGCATCATGAAGGCCTATGAAGAAATTCGCCATTACAACCGCCGCCGTTCTGCTGGGCCTGGCTCCCTGGGCCTCCGCAGATGAAGCCAAAAACGAGAATAAATCCGACTGCACCAGCTGCTGCACCAAGGATGGAAGCTGCAAATCCGCATGCGACAACGCCGACAAGGCGACCAATTGTGGTGAGCAGGCATGGCTCAACATCGAGACCATAACCGTGGAAGCCGCCAATGGCGACCCCATCGCGCAATACACCGTGGCTTACCTCACCGAAACCGGCGATGACACCAACGCGCCCGACCCCGACAAGGCTCGCGAGTGGTACACCAAGTCCCTGCCCGGCCTGGAAAAAGCCGCAGCCGAGGGTAACATCTGCGCGTGCCGCGCGCTCGCACACATGTACGCAGAGGGCAAAGGTGTAGAGAAAAACCCGGAAATGGCTGAAAAATACAGCAAGATGGCCAAGGAACTCTGGGATAAGAAGTGCGCCGAAAAGAAGGCCGCCGAAGGCCCCGGTCCCGAGGTACAGCCTGAGCAGAACTGAAATCCGGCCGCAAATCATGCCGGCACACGCCCCCTGCCCCACCGGGCAGCGGGGCATTTTTCACGATAAGCGGGCCCTTTCTCCAGCGATAAAGCCGAATTCAACGAAGCGTCAGGCCTCCCCGGAGTTCTGATAAAAAACGCGGCGGAGGTAGAGACCGGCAGCAGGAGCGCAGTGGCGCGTTTTGGCACCGGACGTATTATCCAGCATAGCGGCCAGTTCCTGCAGGCTCATGCGGCCGCGTGCCACCTGGTGCGCAGTACCCACCAGAAGGCGGACCATGCGGTACATGAACCCGTTTCCATGCACCCGCAAGCGCAGCAACCCGGGCTCTCGAAGCATGACGGCGCTGTATATCGTGCGCCGATAGAAATCCAGGGGCGGGTCAGCCGGCTCGTTGCCACGATTGGCTGCAAAGCGGCGGAAATCATGCTCCCCCTGGTACACACGCATCGCCTGCTCCAGCAAATCGACATCAAAGGTATGCGGCAGATGCCACGCACGACCACTCAGAAAGGGCGACAGCACCGGCTCTGTGCAGATAAGGTATTCGTACTCCTTTCCTGCGGCATCGAAGCGGGCGTGAAACGAATCAGCCACCTCCTGCACTGCGAGAATCCGGATACTGGCCGGCAGATGCGCATTCATGGCAGCCTGCCAGTTTGCCGGAGACATACGGCACGCTGGCGGAATGTCTGCATGAAACCGCTGTGCATGCGCATGCACTCCGGCATCGGTTCGCCCGCTGGCTGCCACACGAACCGGACTGCGAAGAATGGCAGCCATAGACGATTCTATGGTATCCTGCACCGATACGCCGTCCCGCTGGCTCTGCCACCCGCAGTAGGGCAATCCATCATACGCACATGTAAAAAGCAACCGCGCCATAGCCTGATAGGGAAACAAACGCCGCAGTCCCCTTTTCAGGAAACTGCGGCGGGCATCATCAAAACGTGATAATCAAGGTGAAAACAGTATGGAATCAGATTTCGATTTCGAGATCTTCTTCACCGCCGAGCTCGTCTTCGCCACCCAGCTCTTCCTCGCCGGCAGCGTCGTCGATTTCCTCAGAATCGTCAGCAGCGGGCTCTTCATCAGCTGCAGCGGGCTCCTCGTCGGCAGCGGCAGGCTCTTCGTCGGCAGCGGCGGGTTCCTCGTCGGCGGTCACGGGTTCGTCATCAGCCACAGGCTCCTCGTCGGCAGTCACGGGCTCAATGTCATCCACAGGTTCCTCATCGGCGGTTGCGGGTTCATCGTCAGCGGCAGGCTCTTCGTCAGCAGCAGCGGGTTCTTCCTCATCAGCTGCAGCGGGAGAGGTGGCCACCACATCCTCATCGGGGATGGAATCCATGGACGGCACCTCAGCAGCCTCTACTTCCACAGCATCGGGGATAGCAGGCACATCCTCAGGAGCTGCAAACTTGAAAGCGCCGTTTTCCTCGGTCGTGGCCACATAGGAGAGAGCGGCGGCCAGTTTCTCGGAACCATAGCACGGGGGGAATGCAGGCGGGTTGTTGTTGCTTTCGGAATCACCGTTGAAGATATAAATCTGGCCCTTGGCAAACTGGTCCTGGGTCGGGGAAGTAGACGGAGCACCGGCACCCACACCCACAGCAGCCACCAGGGAAGCGTCATCCACCTCGCCATCGGAGGCAGTCACGGGCTTGCTGGCCTGCACACGGCCGATTTCGCGCACCAGGCGGCACACTGAATCGGAGTACGCACCGGGCTGGCTGGCAGCCAGAGCATTATTATCGCCACTGAACACGCGTACGCTGGCATTCTGGAACCGCTTGTTGAGAGCCTCTACGCGGGGAGCCACGGCTTCAGCCGTCTTATAATCGGTCACCTTCTGCAGTTCAGCAGTCAGTTCATCAGCCAGCTGCTGAGCAGACTTTTCCTCTTTCTGGCAGGAAGTCAGCATGCCGAAAGCCAGCAGGGCGCAAGAAGGGATGAGGAGAAAACGTTTCATGGAGGGAATAAGATAATCTACGTTCCAAAAATTAGCAGGATTTCTGTCGCGTGTCAAGGTAAAGAATGATGATTCAGTAAAAAATAGTTGTTTTTTGGTAGAACCAGGTACTCAGGCTTGATTCTGCACCGGCTCCGGCAGAATATCGGCATAAATCCCGGGATCGGAGTCCTCAATCACCGTGGCTCCCACAGCGCGGGCATAAAACTCCTGCGGACCGGTGCCGCCGATGACGGCGTAGCCGTAGCCCAGCGCTCGCATCTGCTCCAGTGCCGTAACCAGCAGCGCCTTGCCTACGCCGCCCAGGCGAAGCTGCGGGTCTACCCCCATGGGGCCGATAAAGCCGCGCATGGTGGCATCGAAGCAGGCAAAACCCACCACCTGCCGCTCGCGAGTGGCAATGATGCAACCGGGAGGCTGGTGGCTCATGGCTACCTGAAACTCGCTCACCCAGCGGGTGCTGAAGGTGCGTGCAATCCATTCCTGCACGGCGTGCATCTCATACGGGCGGCAAGGGCGCACCTGCACCCCCTGCTCTGCCAGCGCCCCGCGCAGCGGTGCACCCTCCGGCAGAGCATACAGTCTGACCAGCATATCTACCATAATCAAGAAATATGTGTATCTGAGTTAAAAACAAATCCGCGGGGCATTGCAGCCCCGCGGATAAATAAACAATCAGGCAGCCTTATTCGCTATCCTTGGAGCCTTCCAATGCGTTGCAGTAGTAGGCATCCAGCTGGTCGGCCAGCGCGTTGGGCGCATCCGCCGGAGCAGGATACAGGGTCTTCATGTAGTGAGCCAGCGCCACGGCATCGCGGAAATCCGCCGGGGCCTTGCCCCAGGCCTTCTTGTCCATGGGCTTTGCAGCCTTGGCAGCAGCATCCTGCACACCGGGCATGGCCCACAGCAGCTTCAGCGCGCGGTCAAGCGCATCCACAGGCATACCCTTCTGAGCACCGTGCATGGAGATGACAGCCTGGCAGAGCTTATCCACAGCCTGGCTGGCAGTCTTCACCTTATCTGCCGCAATGGTGCCGGCCAGCTGGTCTGCCGGAATCTGGGCAGCCATGGCGCGGCCTTCGGCATAGCAGAGCCAGCCGTAGCACTCGGCATCCATATTGCGGAGAACAGCCTTGTCCTTGGACAGCTCATCGACAGCAGCCTTCACGGCAGCATAGGATTCGGGGGTATCAGCGCACTCACCCAGCACCTTGGCAGCGGCCAGGCGGGCTTCCTCGCAGGGATTCAGCGCCTTCACACCAGGCACTGCAGCGGCCAGCGTCTTCACCGCAGGCAGATCCACCATGCGGGCAGCACAGGTCATCTCATGCAGAGCAGCCATGGTGCCGGGAGAACCAGGCAGACCGGCAAAAGCGGCATACTTCTTCTTGACACTGGCAAAGGCCTTGCGGGCATCTGCCGTCTCGCCGCCGTAGTACTCACGCAGTGCGTTGGTCATCTCCGCAGGCTGGGCAATGTAGAATACCTTGCAGGAGCCCGCCGGAGCGGAAAGCAGCTGGTCGGTACCCCTCTGCAGGTAGAAGAATGAGCCATTGCCATCACCACGCTCCAGCTCCAGCTTTTCCACCTTCTTGGAGCCGGGCACCACCACGTAGGCAGTCAGCTTCGGGGCCTCCTGAGCAACAGCAAGCTGTGCACAGGAGAACGCCGCCAGGGCCATACCGATATATTTGAACGATTTCATGTGATGAGAATATAGGGGTTAATGTTACTTCTTCTTGCTGCTCTGAATGGCATTCTTGAATTCCTTATTAGCCTTGTCTTCCTTCATCACAGCCGGGTCAGTACCGTAGTTGTGCACAGCAGACACCACCTTGTTGAACTCGTCGCGTTCCTCGGGGGTGAGCTTGGCTTCCACTCCGCTGCGCTTGATGAGGTTCACATAAAGCACACCGGTATTCCAGGCCTGCCAGCGGTCGGAGTTCTGGAATCCCGTCTGCAGGCGGTCACCCTGAATGGGGGTATTACGCTTCCAGAAGATATCCATGATGGCGAGACAGGCCTGAGCCGAATACTTCACCTTGCCCTTGTGCTGGTTGAACAGGTTCATGTAGGCCAGCAGAGCATTCTTCGAATCGTTAGCCTTCACATAAGCCTCACCCTGCATAAGCATCATATCCATGCGGTCGCGCTGGTTCTGCTTGTTCTTCAGGTACTTGGTCGTCGTCTCAATAGCAGCGGTGTTGTTACCCGTGCGCAGATGCAGCTTGGTCAGGCCCACCAGTGCGGGACCAGCCACGGCAGGATCCGGATTGCCGGCCACCTTGGTGTACAGCTCGGCAGACTTTGCCTGCTTGGCGGCATCCTTCGAGTAGGCCAGCGTATTGGCCAGACCCAGCTCGGCATCGCCCACATAGTCGGTGTTGCGCTCAATCACCGCATTGTAGTATGCCTCGGCCTGTCCGAGTTCCTCCGTACGGCTGGTCGGATCCGGGAACTTGGATACGTAGTTCACCAGGAAGTCACCCACCTGCACGCAGATGTAGTTGGTGAGGTCGGACGGCTGGTAAGCGGCAGTCATGGCACGGAACTCCTGCATGATTTCCTCTTCCAGCTTCTTGGCAGCCTCCTTATCCTCCTTCATGGCGGTCAGCTCCTGGTACATGGAGTTAATCTGAGCCATGCGGAAGATAGCATTGGTGTACTTGTCGTTCGGGTCAATGCCGGGGAAGCTGGTGAAGTGAGCGGTCTTCTCAGCCAGGGTCAGCGTCTTGCCAAGGTAGGTCTTGTTACCGTTGACATAAGCCTCCACATAGGTGTTGATGGTCTTTTCCAGCTCAGGATCAGCCTTCTCGTTCTTGTACATGTAGTTGGCCTCGCGGGCAATCACCTCCTGCACCTTCTTGGTCACGGCGGTGAAGTCAGCTTCGTCCTTGATCATCTTCAGGTACAGAGCAGCCGTCGGCAGCGCAAAGGTCTCGCCTTCGGCATCTGCCTCGGTCCAGAAGCGGTCTGCATAGCCACGGCAACGGGCAGCCACAGCCTCCTCGGTCTCACCCTCAGCCGGGTATTCGGAGGCATAGGTAGCCAGCCAGAACAAGCCGTTGGCAGCCGTGGCGCGGCCGCTGTCGGTCTTCAGCGCAAGACCGGCATTCACCGCATTCTCCAGGCGTCCCATAGCGGTGGGCTTCAGCGCTTCATCCGTGTGGTTGAGAAGCAGGCCACCAGCCAGCAGTTCCGTGGTGGGATACACATCGCTTGTCGGCCAGGAGGCAGCCACATGCTCACTGATTTTCAGAGCGCGGTCGCGGTATGCCTCGGCAGTCTTGTCATCCTTGGCGTGGTCATACAGCGTCTTGATCTGAGCCATGGCGGCATAATGGAACTTATCGCTCAGCGGAGCTTCCTCCGCCAGATTCGTGCTGGTGTACTTGGCAGCATATTCGTCGAACACAGCCACGGCCTTCTCGCGCATGGACGGGTCCTCCGCAGCCAGGCGGACGTACGAATCGAACAGGAAGTAGAACACCTGGTTGTCGTAGGTGGCAGCTTCCTTGGGGGTAAGGGCATTCTTACCCTCGCCGGGCTTCAGCTCTCCGCTGTCAATCAGAGCACGGGCAGTCTCCACCACCTTGGCATAGTCCTTGAGCGTGTAGTGAGAGGCCACAATCATGTAGCGGGCGGTCAGATACAGCTTATTGGTCTTGTCGTCAGCATACATCTGCACCACTTCCTCCGCGGCGGGAATCACATTGGCCCAGTCCTTGTCATCGGCAGCGCGCTTCATCTTCTGGAACACGAGCACCTTGGTCTGGTCGCCCATATCCTCGCCTTCCAGCATCTTCTCATACTTCAGGCCGCTCTCATCATCGCCGGTCAGGCGGCTGAGAGCACCCAGCTGCAGGATAACGGTGTTGCGCAGCGGACGCGGCTCGGCACCACCCTTGCCGGGCTGAGCCAGGCGGGAATAGCGGTCATACAGCAGCTGGAAACCGGCCTTAGCCAGGCGGTTGCTGCCCATATCCTTCGCAATCATCGAGGAGGACATCACCGAGAAGCCGTCGAACAGAGAACCGGCATCATCCAGCTTCTTGTAGCTGGCAGCCAGAGCCTTGGCAGCCTTACCGGTGGGGCCCACGCCGGGCAGGTTCTTCGGAGACGCGGCCACACCCTTGGCATGAGCCGCCAGGGCAGCGCGGGCTGCAGGCATATCCGTCACCAGACCGAACAGCTCATTGGCGGTGCGGGCAGCCTCTGTAGCCTGCTCCAGGTTCCCCTGCTGCAGACCGGTCTTCATCACCTTGTAGGCACGCTGGCCCAGGTTGTAGAACTTGCTGGAGTTGCGGGCAGCACGGGCGGGATCCAGATTATAGCTGGCGCGGCTGGAATCAATGAGCTTGTATACCCAGCCCACATTCTCCGGATTGGTGATAGCCACGTTCACAATGGTGTTCAGGCCTTCCATGGCCATATCATCCGGCACGCGGCCCTTCACCTTGCGGCTCATCTCCAGATACTTGGCAGCCTTCTGGAAATCAGGATTTTCTTTCAGAATGTATGCCTGCACGAGCACGAAGCACACCTGGCCATCCAGCTTGAGCTTCTTCTCCAGGTTACTCACCTTGCCCTTCTGCAGCAGGTCAAGATACTTCTCAAAGCATGCGATAGCGTCATTCAGCTTGCTCTTGTCTGCCTGCAGCTTGCCTTCCACACCCACGCCCTGCTTGTAACGGCAGTTGGCCATCTGGAACAGCGCATAGGTGAAATAGGGCTCATATGCCTCCGGCTGGCCGGGAATGCTTTCCTTGGCCTTTGCCAGGGTGGCAGGCTCCTTCCAGCGCGGGTCCTCACTGAATTCCTTGAATGCGTTGTAAGCATTCTCATAGTCACCGCCCTTGAAGTAGCACACGGCCTTCTCCCAGGCGTAGAACGGCAGCACGTAGGCGAACTGTCTTGCAGTGGCGCCCTTGCCGCTGAATCGCTTGATCACTTTGTCGCAAAGCGCCACAGCCTCCGCGGTCTGACCGGCCTTGGCCAGCTGCTTGACCTTATTGAGCGAAGACAGCGGGTCCTGCGCCTGGCACACCATCGGCACCGAGAATGCCAGGGCAGCCATCACAGATAATGCTGTTTTATAAGTAGTCATAAATCTATATCGTTGGTTGGTTGAAAATTGGTTCGGAGTCGGGACAAAGAAGGGGAGCTGCGCGGATTTTAGCTCCGTCACGCTCCCCTTCCGAGCCCGGAATCAGGAATTATTCCTGAGCAGAGGTGTTCAGGCCCACTGTATTGATACCGGCCTCAGAGAGGGCGGCCATCACGTCCACAATCCGCTGGTGCGGCGTGGCGGGGGCTCCTTCCACCATCACGATGGGGTTCGTATCTGCAGCCTTGGCCTGTTCGGCCAGGTTCTTGAGTGCTTCCACCAGCTCGCGCAGCTCGCGTTCTTCGCGGTACTCAGGCGTGCGGGGGTCCAGAGTGGGGTTCATGGCACCGCCCATGGGCATGTCACCATTCCAGTACACAGCCCCGGAGGCTTCCACCTTCACTCGGCCGGGTTCCAGGGGCGGCGGAGTGCCGCTGGCAGAGGAATTACCGGGAAGAGACACGCTCAGGCGCTTCTCACTCACCAGTGAGGTTGCCACAATGAAGTAAATCAGCAGCAGGAAGCAGGCGTCCATCATGGACGACATATTCATCTGCGGCTCCTCCTCGGGCTCGGCGGCGCGTTGTTTACGTCTTGCCATAATTAAATCTTTCCTTGTTCAGGGTTTACTTATCCTCTGGCAGGCAGGGTGCCGAACACCACGTTGCTCAGACCAGCCTGAGCAGCACAACGAATGACGGTTGCAGAGCGCTCCCAGGGAGCATCCTTGTCACCGCGCACATAAAGACGAATCTGCTCGGGAGGGAGATTCTTTCCCTTCCACATCTCAATCTGCTTGGTGATGTAGTCCGTCAGGTCCTGGGTCTGAGCCTGGCTGTAGCCAATGGTCTTGGAACCATCGGACACGCTCCAGACTGTGCCGGGCTGATAGCTTTCACCGAACTTCTTGGAGGTGCGGTCATCCATCTTCTCGATATCGGGGAACACGTTGACCACCACGCAGCCCTTGGCTTCCTTCATGTCTGAGCAGGTCACCGCATTGGGCATCTTCACGCAGGGGTCCTTGGCCACCGTAATCTGCGAGGCATTCACCACGAAGAAAATAATCAGCAGGAAGCAGGCATCCATCATGGACGACATGTTCAGCTCAGCCTTAGTCTCATCTTCAGCTCGTGCGTTCTTCTTTGCCATAATCTATGACAGGGGTTCTTGGGTTACGCCAGCCCTGCGTGACTCGTTACACAACAGGGCCGGCCCATTCGGGAGAGGAAATCAGGCTTCCTCCTCTTCCTCGGTCTCTTCCTCCTCGTATTCCTCTTCCTCGGCTTCTTCGTCATCGCCACCGAAGCCTTCGGGGATACGGGCAAGCATGGCCTCGCCATTCAGCGTGTTGATGGCGGCGTTCATCATGTCCTCAATGGCATTGATGCATTCGGCCTCACGAGCCTTGGCGGTCTTGTTCACGAAGTAGAACACCGGCAGAGCGATAAGGGAGATAATCAGACCCCAGAAGGTGGTAAGAAGTGCCACGGAGATGGAGCCTGCAAGCGTGGTCGGGTCAGCCTGACCGGTTTCAGCCAGCACGGCGAAGGCTTCCACCATACCCTGAATGGTACCGAACAGACCGATGGTCGGAGCGGTGGAACCGGAAAGAGCCAGAAGGTCCACAAAGCGCATCAGGTTCGGGCGCTCGTTGGCAGTGAAGTCAGCCACGGCATCGGACACCGCATCCTTACCCAGATCTTCGGGGCGGTTGGCATCCACATTCGGCAGAGCATAAGCCACCAGACGCCCCAGGTAGGTCGGGCTCTCAGTGCCAAGCTTGATAGCGGACTGCACGCGGCACTCAGACATGAGACCCACGAGCTCGTCGCGCAGGGCAGCGGGAGCGAAATTCTTCTTGTTGAGCTGCATGCAGACATACACCACAAGCATGATGGTGATGAAGAACAGAATCACCAGGGGAATCATGGTCCAACCACCATCAATCACCCACTTCTGGAGCATGTTGGTCTGCTTGGCAGCAGCTTCGCCTTCCTCCTGGGCAAGCACAAGGCCGGGGAGAGTAATCATCGCAGCTGTCAGCAGGGACAGTGCACGGACGCTGAAACGAGTAATCGTAGATTTCATAAGCTAGGTAATGCAGAATTGACTTCTTTATTTAAGCACATTCTACCAACATGGCAAGCATGAATTGCAAATTCCGGGACTTTTCCTGAAAAAAAATCAGTTTTCGCCACGTATAAGGCCAGCTTCCCGGAGAATTCGCTGTGCCAGTTCCGTATTGTCCATCACACCGGAAAAGGCAGCAGCACCGCAGCCGGCAGCATAGACAGGCACACTGACCCCGCTGTGTTTAAAAGTAGTGAAACATGCCTTCACTTCTCCCTTTTCCTTATCGCCTCCGTGAATACTCAGCCCGCCGGTCTGGTGATCTGCCGTGACGACCAGCAGGGTATCCGGGTGCTGTTTCATCCACTCCAGCACCACTCCGACCGCCCGGTCAAAATCCAGTGTTTCCCGCACGGTTTCTCCCAGATTATTGACATGTGCCTCGGTGTCGATTTCAGAGCCTTCCACCATCAGGAATAAACCATCGGGGTCTTTCTCCAGCTCCGCCAGTGCCCGTTCCACCGACTCGGGCAACCAGTTCCCGCGCTCACTCGCCGGTTTGCAGTGTTTCTCTGCAGCCAGATTCACCCACCGGGCCGACTTCTCCAGAGCGGCTTTCTGCTCTGCGGTAAAATCCCCGGAGCCGCCGCCGGCCACTACATCAAACCCGGCTTCCACCAGTTCCGCGGCTATAGCGTCCGTATCGTTGCGGCTCTTCACATGCGCATAGAAAGCCGCAGGGGTGGCATCCGTCACCGCTTTAGTCACCACAATCCCGGTACTCTTGCCGGCGCGGCGCATTTTCACCGCCAGAGATTCCAGTTTCTTACCCTGGGCATCTACCCCCAGCTGACCATTTTTCGTCTTGCTCCCACAGGCAATAGCCGTGCCACCCGCTGCAGAATCCGTGATGGTATCGGAGGCAGAGGTGGTGACAGATACGCCGGTAACCGGCAGACTGGTGATATTGAGCTGCCCGCGGTTGCAGAGCCAGGCCGCCCACACGTGCTCTGCGCCCATACCATCACCTATCATCAGGATGACGTTGCGGGGAGTTGATGATGCAGCAGCCACCGGAGCGGCCGCCTCGTGCGGGCGTGCGTGCGTATAGACAGTAGAGCAGGAAGCCAGCCCGCTGCACAGCATGATAGCAGTGAATAAAATGCGCTTCATGCCCCAGAGACTACCACAAATAATAAAAAGAAGCAAGAAGCGCTTTCGCAACATCTGCAGGATCTCTGATTACTGCTGCATACAAAAGGCCGCCGGGGATTTAATCCGCGGCGGCCCTGAAAAAACTTGCAGAATCTGCTTTACTTGCCCTTGGTGCCAAGCACCTTCACCGGCTCGCCGGGCTGGGCATCAGAAGCACCGGGGGTGCCGGGCTGCACAGGCTGCTCCTCGGGCACAAGGTCCTTGGGCATGGAACGAAGCTTGGGCATGGACTGAGTCTGGCAGCAGCAGGAGCTGAAAGCAACTGCGCAGGCAACGGAAACGAGCAGAGTGGTAAATTTCATAAATCTGGAGTTATGGTTAGATGATTCCGATGCGTATTCAAGCAAATTCAATGAAAATAGTCAATACTATTTTTACTGTGTCAGCACTTTTTGAGTATTTCGCAGCACATGGCATGATTAAACGCTTGAAAAACACGGTTCAGCCTGCTATAAAAAGCCCGGTATGGCACGGCACAACAGAGGACGCTTATTTTCATCGCGAGGCAAAGGGCCCGGCAATTCCCTGCTGCGCCGCATCATCATTTCCGCCGCCGCGGTTGTGGTGATTATCACGGTGGCTCTTGTGGTCGGGTATTACCAGCTGCTGGCTTATCTGCAGGGAGATGCCTTCCGCACCCGGGTGGCCGATACCTTACGCACCGCCACCGGTGCCCGGCAGGTCGAGATTGCCGGCAATTTCAGCGTGAAGGGCAATCGCATTGCCAACGAGGGCATTACCCTCACCGGCGTGGCTCCTGTTGAGCAGGCCCGTGCCACCGGCATCAGCGCCGAGTTGAACCGCACCGCGCTCATCAGCCGCAAACTGCACCTCTACAAGCTCAGCATGGAAGAAGCCTCCTTGTCCATCAACACAGATGGTGCCGGCCAGGCCGCACTCCAGCTTCCGGAAAAAACCACGGGTAAAAGCAGGAAAAAATCCACTTCCAAAAAGAGAAAGCGCCAGTCAAATACGACCAGAGGCGACCAGAAGCTGAAGAGTACCGACCTGGAACTGGAGCTCTTTGAATGCCGCGATACCAACCTGCAGCTCACCCGCAGCGGCCGCAGCTACCAGCTGTTCAACGCTAATCTGACCGCCACACCGGCACCCAAGGTGGGAACCGATGCCTGGCAGTTCAACATAGAGAGCGCCCGTTTCCACAGCCCCTTCTCCTACCTGCGCGACTCCAGCGTCAAATCCGCAACCCTGATTTACAACAACCACGGCATCGACCTGACCGACTGCAGCATCATGCTCACCCCGGGAGAGTTGCGCACCAAGGCACATTACGACCTGCGCGACAGCACCTGGACCACCGATTTGCAGGTCAACAAGGGCAATGTGCACCGCATCATCTCCGAAGACTGGCAGAAGCGACTCCACGGCGAGTTGTACGGCCGCCTGCTGCTCAAGGGCAACGGCGACAGCGTCAGCTCCGGCACGGGTTCCATCTCTGTGCAGAACGGTGTACTCGAAGGCCTGCCCTTCCTCTCTCAGCTTCCCGTGGGGAATACCTATCCTTACCGCAGCATCGAACTGGAAAAGGCCGAATGCCAGATTCTCTTCCCCTTCAATTCCGACAAAATCAACAATGCCTGGCTGTTCGATAAAATCAATATCCAGGCGAAGGACGGCTCCCTCATCGTGCACGGTCACGTGCTGGTGGGTACCGACCGCCGCCTGAGCGGCACACTCACCATCGGGTTACCCCGGCAACTTCTCGGCTCTGCCCTGGTGGCGCATGAGGCTGTAGCGGCCAGACTGTTCACCGGCCACGGTGAGGAACCCGGCTATGTGTGGGTCAATATGAACCTGAGCGGCACCATAGACCACCCGGAGGAAGACCTCAGCGTGCGCATCGCTACCCTGGCCGGGCAGAACCTGGGGCAGATACTCCAGGCAATTCCCGGAGGCGATGCCGGAGCCCTGTTGAATGCCCTGCTCCGCCAGACTGCCCGGGACGAAGAACCCGCCAGCCCCGACACCGCCCCCCGGAAAAACAATCTTCCCGGCAGTATCATCAACTCTGCCACCGATGTTCTCCGTTCCCTCTTCTGATTTTCCCATGAGCCAGCAGCAATACCCCTCCCAGTACATCGACTGCGTCTGCACCATCCGCGAGCGCTTTGCCCCTACTGCTTTCCACGCCACCCTGCCCAACGGCAAGAACACGGTGGCTTTTGTGCAGCTCAAGGAGGCTCACCTGCTCGAAGTCATTCAGCCTGGTGATAAAGTGAACGTAACCATCTGCCCGGCAGATTTCGAACGCGCCCGCATCCGCAGCATGGCCTGAACCCACCGCCGCTCATGAACCGGAAACCCGAAGTACTTGCTCCCGCCGGCAACTGGGACTGCGTACGCGCCGCCGTGGCCAATGGGGCAGATGCCATCTACTTCGGGCTCGACCAGTTCAACGCCCGCATGAGGGCCGATAATTTCAAGGTGGAAGACCTGGCCGCTCTCATGCCTTTCCTGCATGGCCACGGTGTTCGGGGGTACGTGACTATGAACGTGCTTATCTTCCCCGCCGAGTTCGAGCAGGCCGTGGCCTATCTCGACGCACTCGATGCCGCGGGGGTGGACGGAGTCATCGTGCAGGACATGGGACTTGCTGCCCTCATTTCCCGGCATCGCAAGGCCGGACGCTGGAGCATCGAACTCCATATCTCCACCCAGATGACGGTGAGCAGCCCGGAAGCAGTGCGGCTGGTGGATGAGATGTTCGACCCGCAGCAGATTGTGCTCTCGCGCGAGCTCTCGCTGCGCGAAATAGAAGCCTGCGCCAAGGCTACCACCAAACCCATCGAGGTATTCTGCCACGGTGCCCTCTGCGTGGCCTACTCCGGCCAGTGCCTCACCAGCGAAACCCTGGGGCAGCGCAGCGCCAACCGCGGCGAATGCGCCCAGGCCTGCCGCATGCCCTACAAACTGGAGGTGGACGGTCGCCTGCGCGACCTCGGCGAGCGCCGCTACATCTTCTCCCCGCAAGACCTCTGTGCCCTCGACCGCGTGCCGCAGATGATTGCCGCAGGAGTGCACAGTTTCAAGATTGAAGGCCGCCTGAAGAGCCCGGAATACGTGGCTGCCACCACACGCGCCTACCGCCGGGCCATTGATGCCGCGCTGGAGGGCAAGCCTGTACCCGCACCCCGCCGGGCAAATGACCTTTATGCCATGCAGATGGCATTCTCCCGAGGCTTCTCCACCGGCTGGCTGGATGGCACCGACCACCCGCTGCTCACCCATGGCCGCTTCGGCAAGAAGCGCGGCGCACTGGCCGGCCGCATCGTACGCAGCGGCGAAGGTTGGGTGGAACTGGCAGGCACCCCTGCCCTGCCCATTGCCCCGGGCGATGGTTTTGTGATTGATGCCGGGCAGGACCGCAACGAGGAACAGGGTGGCCGCATCTGGCGTGTGCAGGGAGCCCGACTCTTCTTCCACGGCAAAGGCAGCCGCATCGACTGGCGATTCGTGCGCCCCGGCCAGCTGCTCTGGAAAACCGCCGACCCCGCGCTGGATAAATACCTGCACGGCACCTGGTGCAACTTCGAGCGCCGCGCCGAAGCCACCCCCGGACAGATTCTCAGCATCCACTTCCAGGGGAGAGTCGGCAGCCAGCTCACCGCCACCTGCCGCGGAATCACCGTGGGCAGCGGCCAGCCGCTGGAGCCCGCCGAAAAACGCCCGCTCACACCCGAAGTCATCGAAGCTCAGTTCAGCCGCCTCGGCGGCACGGGCTTCACCCTGGGCAAATGCAGTTACGCACTGGAGCCGGGGCTCATGCTGCCCGTCTCCCTGCTCAACAAGATGCGCCGCGAACTGGTGGAAAAACTGCCGCAGAGTGAGAACTCGCGCCCAGCAGTCACCTGGCAGGGCTGGTCGCACCCCTTCCCCCCATTGGCAGCAGCCCCGCAGACAGAGCTTTCCGTACTCTGCCGCGAGCCGGAGCAGGCTTTCGCAGCCGCTGCTGCGGGTATCGAGCGCATTTATCTGGACTTCAAGGATATCCGGCAGTACGAAGCCATCACACGCCAGCTGCGGGAGCAGCACCCCGGCACCCAGGTGTGGATTGCCACCATGCGCATCATGAAACCGCACGAGGCCGGCTACTTCAAGTTCATCACCGCCGCTCAGCCGGATGGCGTGCTGGTGCGCAACCTGGGCGCTGCCCACTGGTTCCGTCTCAAGGGGGTACCCATGGTGGGCGATTTCTCGCTGAATACCGCCAACCCCGAAAGCGTGGCCATGTGGCGCGAGTTCGGCATGCAGTTCCTCACCGTTTCCTACGACCTGAATGCTGCCCAGCTGGCGGACATGCTTGCCAGCGGCTGCGGCCCCGACCTGGAGCTCACGCTGCACCAGCATATCCCCATGTTCCACACTGAGCACTGCGTGTTCTGCACCTTCCTGAGCCAGGGCCACAACTTCAAGGACTGCGGCCAGCCCTGCGACCACCACCGCGTGCGCATCATGGACCGCACCCACGCCATGCACTACCTGCGCAGCGACGAAGGCTGCCGCAACACCATGTTCAACGGCCAGGCTCAGTCCGCCGCCCGCTATGTGGACGGCATGCGCCGCTGTGGTCTCGGTCGTTTCCGTCTGGAGCTGCTGGAGGAAACAGCAGAAAAGGCCACGGAGCTCATCTCAAGCTACCGTGACCTTCTGAAAGGCCGCCTCCGCCCCGATGCGCTCATGAAACAGCTCAACCTGCTCGACCGCATCGGCGTGACGGATATGAAATAATCACTTCTTATCCCGCTTTCTGAGCGGCACCGCATGGAAGGGCTGCGGTGCCTTGCCCTTGTAGGCCGGGTTCATGGAGGCGATATTCTCGTTGCTGATTTCGAAGCAGAATTCGCCCCCGCTGGCCTCACCCGTGGCATCCAGAATGTGGTCAAACACACAGACCGGGTGGTTACCGGGTGTCTCAGGCATCACAAAAAGCCCGATGGCCATGCTCGGGTGCTCAAGTTTCTCGTGAGTCCTGATGGTGTAGCTGATGGTATTTCGCCCGCGGCGCAGACCGCCGGAAATCACATCGGCACGGCGTTCATCATCAAATTCATGCACAGAAATCCCGTTGATTTTCATTTCGATAGCGCGCCCGGGAGCATCCACAAACACCTTACCGATGAGCTGCGGACGCCCGCAGGCTGCTGGAACAGCGGGCAACTCCGTGTACGGGTGGAAGCCGTCCTGCTCCATCAGCACCCCCAGGTCTGCGCGGTGCAGGCGTTCTTTCACCTTAGGCAGACGGGAGAGATTGAACATGCGGCTCTGGTCAAACTTCCACTTACCATCCTCAAACACAAAGAGCAGCACAAAGGCGTTCTCACTTGCCTTGTCATCCCCCAGCTGCACATTGCCCACATAGGTACAGGCCAGCGTACGGTTCCCGCAGCCCGTGATAGAGCCTACATAGCGGAAGTTGCTCAGGCTGGGCGGCTCCGGCTGGTTACGGAAAAAATCATCCGGGAAATCCCCTTTCTGGGAAACAATGAGATTGCGTACTTTCATCTGGCGGGCACGGGTCGTGGCACTGCGCCAGGCACCCTCATTGCGCCGCATCATACCGATACGCCAGGTGCTGTACACACGCTCGGCAGTGGCGCGCGCGGTGGCCTGGTCTGGTTTACCGAAGGAAACTCCCGCTCTGGCCGCCGGCTGCTGAGCCTCGCATACTCCCAGCACCGCGCCCGCAAACAGGCAGATTGTCAGAAAAATTGCTCTCATAGATGATTTAAAACCTACAACAGGCTTGCTTTTCTGGCAAGAAAATAGCATACTTACGCTTGTATTATGACGTCATTTCCGCGCAACACCCGCAGCGAGGGAGAAGCCCGCTACCGCCGCATGCTTGAGCAGGCTCCGTCTTTTGTCTGGAAGCGTTTTGCGGATGGCGTGTCGCTGAGGGTACACATGTTCGCCCCCAAAGGACACCAGCCGGAGCACTTTGCCCCGGCAGTCATGTTCTTCTGCGGCGGCATGTGGTCACTTGACTTCAGCACCGAATTTGTGGCCTGGGCGGTGCATCTGGCCCACCGCGGCATTGTCTGCCTGCTGCCGGAGTTCCGCACACGTGCCCGCTACAGCGTGCGTGCGGATGATATCATCAACGATGGGATGGATGCCTGGAAATGGTTGCACCACAACGCCGCCGGCCTGGGAATAGACCAGGCACGCATCACCCTGGCCGGGGCAGATGCCGGTGGTCTCATGGCGCTGAACTGCGCCATGCAACCCATGGTTCACGAAAAGAAGTGGTGGGAATTCCGCAAGGAGGACATACTCCCCCTGCAGCCGGCATGTGTGGCAATTTTCCGTGGAGTGGTCGATACTGATGCCCCCGAAGCCCGGCAGCTCAACATCCCCACCGAAGTGCCTGACCCGGATTCTGTGAATCCCTGCGCCCTGCTGCGCCGCAAGCTCCCTGCATTGTTCTGCGCACACGGCATGCTTGACCCCCTGCTGGATTTCGAAATGCGCCAGTGGTTCTGCGATGAATGGGAACGCCTGGGCAACAAGGTGGAGCTCATTCTCTCCCCCACGGCAGACCACACCATCACCCAGTTCGATGTGAACCCCGCCACCTTCGAGCAGCTCCTGCTCGGCTGGGAGGATTTCATGGTGCGCGAGGCTATCTGGCCCGAGCCGGAGGTCGAGACTGACGCGCTGATGGTGTGAGGAGGAATGTTGAATTTTTGATTTTGAATTTTGAATGTGTAGAGTTCCCTGCGCTGCGCGCAGAGGATATGCTCATATGCCACAGTTGCCGCCCCGGCCTGCAAGCCGGGCGAGCCGTAAGCGAAGCACTACGCTGAATTTGCAGGCAAAGCCTGCTGAATTCAACACATTCAAAATTAAAAATTCTACATTCAACCTCACCGCCCCTGGGCTGTACCGAGCACATCGCCCATGCGGGCAAAGGTCTCAATGCAGTTGGCCGTATTGGCGGCAATATCTTCTGCCAGCTTCACGCGGCCCGGTTCAAAGAAAGTCATGACCGTGGACCCGCCGAAGCCGAAATAGCCGTGTTCATCGCCCTTGGCCACAGCCTTGCCGGGCTCGTAGGTCTGGTATATGGCACCCACACCCGTAGCACCCACCGCCAGGCAGAGCACATCTCCCAGCTCCTCGGTGTGCAGCACCGTGAGCTCTCGCTTATTCGTCCACAACCAGGCCAGGTTCTGCCGCAGGCAGTAAGGAGACACACTGGCCAGCGGGCCGGGAATGCGCACAGGTGCCTCCGGCACACCGGCGGCGGGGAAATGGAAGCGGTGGTAATCCACCGGGCACAGGCGCGAAAGCACCACCGTGCCGTGGGCATACTTCTCTGCCAGCCTGGCATCGCCCAGCAGCGCAGGCAGGTCAAAGCGCTGATTCTTCACAAACACACCGGTCATCTCTGAGGCATCCTGCCAGCCGCTGTGGCGGGCATCTGCAGGCAGAGCCACCTGCCCCGCCGCGCAGAGGGGACGGGCGCCCGGGGCGAGTCTGCGGTAGAAGAAATCATTGAAACTGGTATACTGCTCCACAGGGCGCTCGTAGTCGGCCATGTTGATATTGTATTCCTCTACAAAGGCACGCAGCTTCCCGGGGCTGCCACTGCTGCGGGTATCCTTCATCCACCCCATGAGGCGGGAGAAAAAGGCTCGCTTGATGAGCAGATGCAGGCTCAGCTTGCCCAGCGGCGTGCCGTACACCCAGCGCAGAGCGCCCTCGCCCAGCACTTTCTCCTGTTCCAGCTGCCCTGTGTAGCGATTGTAGAAGGTTATACCCTGTGTTTTCATGCGACGCTCAGTATAACAAATGAAACCGGGTAAGACAAGCTCGTTCTGCCTTACCCGGTTGAAATCTCTCTGGCGAATCGGCCTCAGCCGTTCGGGAAGATATCGCTCATATCATTGTACCCGAGACCGCTGCGGCGGGGGATGGAACGCGGAGGCAGCTGGGGCTTGAACTCATCCTCTTCTGCCTCATCATCGAACATGCTGCTCACGCGGGCAGCGAGTTCTTCCTCGGCGGCCGTGTCGGACTTCTTTGGCAAGACATTGATATTGCGCGCCGTGCGAGAGCCGGACTGAGGTCTGCTGGCAACCATGCGGGCCAGGTCATCGTCGTCCCCGAACATATCGGCCACCCTGTCCATGGAATCGGCAGGGCTGGCATCCTCTGCAGAGCCAAGCCCCATATCCAGATTAAATTCACTCTGACGGGCAAACCTGGACTCCGGAGCCGCAGCGGGGGCTATGGGCTCCCACGCCGAGGCAGGCAGCACAGGTTTCTGCGGCTCAGGTGCCGGAACGGGTGCGGGCACAGGCTCCCACGAGGGAAGCGGCTCAGGCTCTGCCACGGAAGCAGGCGCAACCACGGGAGACTCCACCGGCAGCTCATCCTCCTCGTCCTCCTCCAGCAGCGGCGCACTCTCCACCTCTTCCGCGTATTCTTCTATCTCTTCCTCTTCCGGTTCCGCGGGCACTTCCACCTGCTCGGGCTCATCGTTTTCCTCTGCGGGAGCGGGAACCGGCTCCTCCGGAGCTGCTTCTTCGGCAGCCTGCTGGTCAGCCAGCACGGCAGCCTGCATCTCATGGGCGTCTACCGAAGCAATGATACTCACGCGCATTTCCTCGCCCAGGCGGGGTTTCACCGCCGCCCCGAAGAATATGTTCACATCATCGCCGGCCAGCGCCTCGCGAACCGTTTCCATGGCCACGCGCAGCTCGGTGAGCGACATATTGTTACCACCGGCAATGTGCACAATGACCGTGCGGGCAAGTTTAAGCGCATCGTGATAAGCCACCAGCGGCGAAGCAAGCGCAGCGCGGGCGGCTTCTTCGGCGCGTTTGGGACCATAGCCCTTACCTGCGCCGTAGATGCAGCGGGAATCGTTATTTTCGAGAGCTGTGACCAATTCATCCAGACCGATGTTGATGATACCGGGAGAATTAGCCAGCAGCGGCACAGATGCCGTAGCCTGAGACAACAGGGCGTTGGCCTCCTCGAATACGGCCTGAGCACCCGTGCGGCTGCGGAACAGGTCTTCCATGTAGTCGTTTTCAAAGCAGAACACGATATCGGAAATAGTCGCTATCTCCTCCAGCGCGGTATCTGCCTGCTTGCGGCGGCGAGCCCCCTCGAAACTGAAGGGCATGACCACTACCGATACCAGGAATACGCCAGCCTCACGTGCCTTGCGGGCCAGCACCGGAGCCACGCCCGAACCGGTACCGCCACCGAGCCCCACCACCATGACCAGCAGGCGGGAGCCGCGCAGCAGGTCATCTATCTGCCCGCCGCTTTCCTCGATAGCCAGGCGAGCCACCTCAGGGTCGCCACCGGAGCCCAGGCCGTGATTCAGCCCGGCACCCAGCTGCACAAACTCCACGTTGCCGCACTCGCGCCCCAGGCGCTCATCCAGCGACATGATGCAAAGCCGCACATTTTCAGCGCTGGAACCGCTGAAACGCTGCAGAATACTGGCACCAGCACCGCCTAAACCGACAATGACGATACCATCCTCTTTCCTCGAAGTGGTCTGATAGGGAAGCATGTTCTATGGGGGATATTGAAAAACAAATCAGCGGCTCAGCCCGAGTGAGCGCAGAATACGGGCCAGCCAGTTGCCGCCGCGCGGATTGATGGCATCATCATCATAACGCTGCGCATAGCGGATAAGGCCGATGGCGGTGCAATAGCGGGGATCCTGCAGGTAGGAATGGTTGTGCCCCGGAAGAAGCGGCGCAGGCTGGTGCACCGGCATACCGCCGAAAATATAGTTGCACAGGCCATCCAGCCCGCGCATGAAGCTTGTTCCACCGCTCAGGTAAATTCCCATGCCGGAGTTGAGCAGCTCCGCAGGGATACGGTCGCGCACCTGCAGCAGCATGGCGGCCAGACTGTTGCGGATGATACGATTGAGCTGCCCACGCTCGATGGTCACGTCGTGCATACCGAGCTCGCTCTTGTACTGCGCCAGGGAATGGTCCTTGATATCACCGAAGGCGTTACCCTCGGTACGCTTCAGCACTTCTGCAGCCTTGAGGCTTACGCGCTGGTCTGTCAGGCGCACGATTTCCTGGTTGATATTGTTGCCACCCATGGGAATGCATCCGGAGGCCACCACATCGCCGCCTTTGTAACAGATGAAATCGGTGGTACCGCCGCCTATATCGATAAGCAGCGCTCCGCTATCCTTCTGCTGACGGGTCAGCACCATCTGGGCTGTTGCCAGAGGCGCAAACACCAGGTCTTCCACCTCCAGCGGCACCTGTCGCACACACAGCAGCGAATTCTGCAGGCGCGTGCGGATACCATGCATGATGTGGCAGTTCACATCCAGCGTGCGACCGGTAAGACCGGCCGGGTGACGGGTCGGCTCCCCGCCGTCGATGGAAAAGCCACCCAGCTCTCGATTCACACAGAAGCGGTCCGAAGCAAGCTCCAGTTTTTCCGCCTTCTCCTTGGCCACGTCTGCGTGCTCATCATCGATGATATCCTCGTTGTCCGGCAGGCGGAAGGAGCCCACATTGTTCTCGCCGACGATATGCTCACCGGTGACGGAGAGGAACACATTCAGGATATCCACATCGGCATGATCCTGCGCCAGCTGCCAGGCATCGCACACGCACTGGCGGGCCATGCTGGGCTCTACAATCTCACCCTTGCGTACACCGGCACTCTTCACCTCACCGATACCGATGATGGTTGCGGTTGCATCGGGGCGGATTTCGCCCACCACCATACAGGTTTTGGTGGTTCCTATTTCCAGACCTACAAGGATTTTAGACTGTGCCATAAGAGATATGAAAAGTTACGGAAAACGGTTACAGAGCAGATTTTTCTCACGCATTATAGCACAAGAGCCCCGCGCTTGCGCGGGAAATGCGCGTCATATTCACGGCTTTGCCAGAGCCTGTTCACAAACCTCCGGCGCAGGCATGAGAACAGGGCGAAGGGTCACATACTCCTCCGAGTAATCCTCAGAGGGCACAAAGAGGAACCCCGGCTCCTTGCTGCGCACCTCGTATGACGTAGCCCGGAACAGAGGCAGCACCTGGTCAGTGCTCGGGTCGTAGGCATGTTCTCCGGTGTACTTTCCTTTCACCAGATATTCCACATTCTGGTCTTTGCCAAAAGTCGCATCAGGCAAAGGCTCTTCCGGACCGCGGTCGGGAGTATGCACCAGAGACTCATCCATCATCACCAGCCTGGCCGTGCGCCAGCTCTGCCCGGGCTCACGCAGATACCCCCAGAACCGGCACAGCGGAATATAGTACCGACGACCCACAAAATAATCCCCTTTCGCCTCCTGCGCAATGGCAGTCTCGCGCTCGCGCAATGCCTCACAATCCGACTTGAGCGAATGACACTGCGACAACAAGCCACAGAGCACCAGAGCTGTGATAATTCCTCTATTCATGAACACGCCTGTTCTACCGCATAATGCACGCCCGGTCAAGCGCAAACTACAGCCACAAACCCCGCAACCCCTGTCATTCTACCATTATTTACTTGACACCCACCTACCGCACACCTATACTCCGCGTGGGTGCGTTGTAGCGATACTATCACCGATAAAGCCCCATGACTGTCCGGAGTGCGAACGGTTCATTCCCCTGAAAAGGAGGACCGGCCGGGTGGAAAGAAGGGCACGCACCGTATCACCCCCCTTATCAAGCAAACACTTTTCACATGTTCCAAATTTTCAAAAGAATCGCCCGTCTCTTCTCGTATGATATCGGGATAGATCTGGGCACAGCCAACACTCTGGTCTACATCAAGGACCAGGGTATTGTGCTGCGTGAGCCTTCCGTTGTAGCCATGAAAGGCGACAAGGTGAAGGCCGTGGGCGAGGAAGCCAAGCGCATGGTGGGCCGCACGCCCGGCAGCGTGGTGGCTATCCGACCGCTCAAAGAAGGCGTTATTGCCGATTTCGAGGTAGCGCACAACATGCTGCGCTACTTTATCAAGCGTGCCTGCCAGAGCCGCAGCATCCGCGGGCCGCGTATCCTTATTGCGCACCCCTCCGGCATCACCGAAGTGGAGCGCCACGCCATCGAAGAATCCGCCTATGAAGCGGGAGCCATCAGGGTTCAGCTCATCGAAGAGCCCATGGCTGCCGCCATCGGCGTGGGGCTCCCGGTGACCGAACCCGTTGGCAGCATGATTGTTGACATCGGCGGCGGCACCACCGAGGTAGCCATCATCTCCCTTTCCGGCATCGTGTACAGCCAATCCGAAAAGTGCGGCGGCGATGCCCTGGATGAGACCATCACCCGCCACATGCTTGCCGCCCACAATTTGCTCGTGGGTCCTCGCACGGCGGAGGATATCAAAATCCGTGTCGGTTCGGCTCACCCGCTGCAGCAGGAGCTGCAGATGGAAGTGAAAGGCCGCGACCGCGGCACCGGTCTGCCCAAGACCGTCACCGTGCGCTCCGAAGAAATTCGAGAAGCGCTGCAGGATAAACTGGATATCATCGTAAGCGCCATCCGCCAGACGCTGGACCACTGCCCGCCTGAGCTGGCCAGCGACCTGTACGACCGCGGTATCACCGTGGCCGGTGGTGGCGCTCTGCTGCGTGGGCTCAGTGACCTGCTGCACGAGCAGACAGGCCTGCCCATCATGATTTCTGAAGACCCGCTCAGCGCTGTGGCTGAAGGCACAGGCAAGTATCTTCAGGAGAACGATGACGTCTTCGAAGAGGAGTAAGCCCAACCGCTGATTTACAACGGCTCCCGCTGCTCCGCCTTTCCATCATCCCCCCACCGGCCCGGCACCGCACCACTTGCGGGGCCGCCGCGCGGTTTGGTGGAAACACTGCGGAAAAGCAGACTCTCTCCCCGTTTTACCAGGTGAAAAACTCCAACCTCAACCTAAAACTTTGTCTTTTATTTCCAAAATGATTAACACCGTCAAACACTTTCTCGGGTTCGGCCAGTGCAACCCGCGAGAGGGAACCACTATCGTCATCAACTCCGAAAAACTGGAACGCCGTGTCGCCCTGCTTGAAGACGGCGTACTCGAGGAGTACAGCATTGAGCGTGAAGGCGAGGACAATATCGTAGGCGGCATTTTCAAGGGCCGGGTGAAGAACATCGAACCCGGTCTCAAGGCCATGTTCGTGGATATCGGCTACGAGAAAAATGCCTTCCTGCACTTCTGGGATGCCCTGCCCCTGGCGCTTGATTCCTCGCTCGAGGAAATCCAGAAAGAAGGCCGACCCCGCAAGAAGCAGAAGAAAATCACCAGCAAGGACATTCCGGACATCTACCCCATCGGTTCCGAAATCATGGTGCAGGTGACCAAGGGCCCCATCTCATCCAAGGGCCCCCGCGTTACCACCAACATCTCCCTGGCGGGCCGCTACATCGTGCTCATGCCGTTCACCGACCAGTTCGGTATCTCCCGCAAGATTGATGACCCGAAGGAACGCCAGCGTCTGCGCCAGATTGTGCAGAAGCTCAACGTGCCGGAGGGCATGGGCATCATCATGCGTACGGTAGCTCAGGGGCAGCGTTTCCGCCACTTTGTGCGCGACCTCGCCATGCTTCTGACCCAGTGGCGCGAGGTGGAAGAGAAGTTCGCCACGCAGCCTGCCCCGCAGTGCGTCTACCGCGAACCCGACCTCATCGAACGCACCGCCCGTGACTTCCTTACCGACAACGTGGACAACATCGTGTGCGATAACCTGGAGACCACCCAGCGCATGCAGGAGATTGCCGGCAAGATTTCCCGCCGCTCCAAGCGCCACATCCAGTACCACCAGTACCGCCAGCCCATCTTCGAGGAACTCGGCATCGAGAAGCAGATTAACGAGGCCTTCCAGCGCCAGGTGCTGTTGCCCTGCGGCGGCTATCTGGTCATCGATGAGACGGAGGCTCTCATCGCCATCGACATCAACACCGGTCGCAACAAGGGCAACAAGGATCTGGACAAAACCATCCTGGAAACCAACCTTGAGTCTGCTCGCGAAATCGCACGCCAGCTCCGCCTGCGTAACATCGGCGGGCTCGTGGTGGTCGACTTCATCGACATGCGCCACCGCAAGGACCAGATGGCTGTGTACAAGGCCATGAAGGATGCCCTGAAGCGAGACAAGGCCAAGACCCAGGTGATGCAGATTACCCCCATCGGCCTCATGGAGATGACCCGCCAGCGTATCAACGAATCGCTGCTCGACTACGTGAACGACCACTGCCCGTATTGCCACGGCCGCGGCCGCGTGAAGAGCGTGATGACCATGAGCGTGGAAATTCAGCGCCAGCTGAAGGCCACCATCATGCGCTACCGGGATAACGTGGGCGATATGATTGTGGTGGTGAACAGCGACGTGCTGAGCCGCTTCAAGAATGAGGATGCCAAGCTCCTCATGGAGCTGGAGCGCCAGTGCGCAGGTCGTCTCATCTTCCGCAGCGATCCCTCCATCCACCGCGAGGCCTTCGCCATCCTGAACCCGGCAAACAATAATAAGCCGCTCTTCCAGATAAATATGTGATTTCTCACGGCGCGTTTCCACCACGGAAACGCGCCGCTTCTTTTTTCCTTGATTTAGCTCTAGCTTTCCGTTAGTATAGAGGCACTATGAACAGACTCGCAGGTAAAACCGCTATTGTCACCGGCGCCGGTCGCGGCATCGGCCAGGCCATTGCCCACAGCTTTGCTGCCGAGGGCGCCAAGGTCATCCTCATTTCCCGCAACCCCGCCTCCTGCGGCAGCGCGGCAGATGCCATCAACGCTGAATTCCCCGGCAGCTGCAAGGCATTTCCCTGCGATGTAGCAGACGCCGCAGCCGTAGATACCTGCATCAAGGACATTCTGGCCGAATACCCGGCCATCGACATTCTCGTGAACAACGCCGGTATCACCAAGGACGGCCTGCTCATGCGTATGAAGGAAAGCGACTGGGATGCCGTGCTCACCACCAATCTCAAGAGCGTCTTCCTCTTCGTGAAGGCTCTGCAGCGCACGCTCATGAAGAGCCCTGCCGGCCGCATCATCAACATTTCCTCCATCGTGGGCCTGACCGGCAACGTAGGCCAGAGCAACTACTCCGCCTCCAAGGCCGGCGTCATCGGTTTCACCAAGTCCATGGCTCAGGAAATCGCCAGCCGCAAGGTCACCGTGAACGCCATCGCCCCCGGCTTCATCTCCACTGATATGACCGATGCCATTCCCGAGAAGGCCCGCGAAGCCCTGCTCTCCCGCATCCCCCTGGCCGACCTCGGCAAGCCGGAGGACATCGCCCACGCCGCCACCTTCCTCGCCTCCGATGAAGCACGCTACATCACCGGCCAGGTCATCGTGGTCGACGGCGGCATGACCATGTAACACCCGTTTCAACAAGCCCTGAGAAGACCGTTCTCTTCTCAGGGCTTTTCTCTCCCCCCATGTCCGCCAGCTCAGCAGAACGAGCCATTGCTCTGATTCCCTGTTACAACAGCCGTAAATACATTCGCCAGGCTGTGCTGGGGCTGCTGAACCAGACCCGCCCGCTGGATTTGATTGTGGTACTGAACGATGCTTCGACTGATAATTTTCAGGAGGAGATTTCGGACCTGGTGGAGCAGCATGAAAACCTGATTATTCATGATAATCCGCGCAATCTGGGGCGCAGCGGCTGCCGGAATGAGGGATTGGATTGTTTCCCGGCCGATTACTATTTTCTGAACGATGCAGATGATGTCTCCCTGCCCGACCGGGTACAGAAATCGCTGGATTTCATGAAAGCCAACCCGGAATGCGGAATTGTCTCCGGATTTGTGGAATACATTAACAGCGCAGGACGCGTTTTCGCTAAGGGAACCCAGATGCGATGTCTGACCGCCGAAGATGCCAGACGATTCCGGGAGAGTCTGGAGCCTATCGGCCTGTTCTGCTCCACCGTCTGCCTGCGAGGCGAAGTGGTGCAAAGGGACCACATGCGCTTCGACACAACCCTCCAGGCCTGCGAGGACATGGATTTCTGGAACCAGACCCTTGAAAAAGGCTGGGATGTCATCAGTCTGCCGGAATACCTCAGCCAGTATCGCACACACAAGGACTCCATTTTCACCAGCCGTTTTATATTCTGCAAACACCACCACATGTATGTGGCAGACCGGCTGATTCGCCGACGGACTAATCTTGCGCCCATCACATTCGAGCAATTCATGCATGAAAAACGGGAAGCAGGAATCTGGAAGTGGCTCAAATTCGAATATCCCATTTACGCAGAATATTTTTACCGGGTCGGAGCCTACCATCTGGCATCAAGTCACGTCATCAGGGGGAGTCTCATGATGATGATTTCCCTGCTGATGCTTCCCTCACGCATTCGTCGTCTTATATACCAACGGCTCGGAAAGAAATTATAATCCCTCCCACGACCTTGACATCAATAGCTGCGGCTGATAGACTTCCCTTGACCTGAACATCATGACTACGAAAAGGCTCAAAGTACTGCTCGGATGCTACGCCTGCGACCCGAACTACGGTTCTGAACCAGGCATGGGATGGAATTTCGTCAGTAACATTGCCAAGTACCACGATGTACACGCCATTGTGGAAGAGGGTGAATTCAAGGAATCTCTCACACGCTTTGCAGAAGAAAACCCGGATAAGGTGAAAAATATCACCTTTCACTTCGTCCCAAGAACTCACCACGAAACACTCCGAAAAATCTGGCCCCCCAGCTATTACTGGTTCTACCGTGCCTGGCACCGACGAGCTTACAAACTGGCAGTAGAGCTGAATAAAAAAGAGAATTTTGACATCGTACACCAAGTGACACTCGCCGGATTCCGGGAACCGGGTTTTCTATGGAAGCTCAAAAAACCTTTCATCTGGGGCCCATTGGGCGGTTTCACCCAGACATCATGGTCTCTGATTCATGGAATGAACTTTCATTCCATTCTATTTTTCTCTATTCAAAACATTATCAACTTTTTTCAAAAAAGATATAGTTTATCAGTCAAAAATGCAGCCAGACAGGCGCACACAATTCTTGTATCGGATCAGCAGGGAATGAATGATGTGCAGCAAATATGGCACCGGAGTCCCACACATATGCTCGAAGTGGGGGTAAATCTCAACAAACCTCTTTTTCCCACATCCTCTAGAAAACCAAATTCCCCCCTACGTATTTGCTGGGCTGGCGAGCTCATTCCGCGTAAAAGTCTGGATATCTTAATTCAAGCAATAGCTCATTGCAAACAGCAAATACATGTGGACGTGCTTGGCCGCGGTCCCATGATGACAAAATGGAAAGCAAAGGTAACTCAACTTAAGTTGGACAACAATTTTACTTTTCATGGATTTATCCCTCACGAGCAGGTCATGCATATCATGAGCGATTGCCATGCAATGTGCATAACAAGCATTAAAGAAGGCGGCACATCCACAATTGTTCTAGAAGCTCTTCAATCCGGACTTCCTATTGTTGCATTGAATCTCTGCGGCTTTGCCACTGTCATCAATGAATCCGCAGGTATCAAAATCCCCATACAATCTCGGAGAAAAACCATCCTCAATTTAGCAGAGAAACTGGATTTCCTTGCGGAAAACGAAACAATAAGACGAGAACTTGCAGAAGGTGCAAGAAAACATGCGGCTCTTTTTTCCTGGGATGCTAAAATAGAGATGCTCAACGAGATTTATCAGCAGGCCGTGAGCAAAAGATAAGCCATATTCATGCCGCATACCATCACCATTTTGAGAGGATGCAGGATCTACTCATCCGAGACAGTGCGTCGGCCCCAAACTGCAGTAGGATTCTTGATAGGAAAGCGAGAGCGTACTGGTTGATTCGGCATATATACAGCATAACAGCGTGGCTGCGTACTAATTTCGTTAACTATACGCCGCAACAAATTGGCATACCGATAGGCAAAACCGTGCCTTAAGACAACATGTCGCGGTAATGATTTCATCTCCGCATCCCACTCTCTCTGTGCGGCTTCGCCCCAGGCCAGGTTGCCACCTGTTACAGCGAAGCAACTGGTAATCAAATCAGGTTTAAGGCAGAAACGTACGTTTGAGCCTACTATCTCCCGGTAAAACACCAGATCTGCCAAGGCCCGGTATCGTGTATCAAAGCGTATGCCGTGGCGCAGAAATGTCTCCACCCGGTGAAAGCATGAACAGGTGATAATCTCGCAGACCGTCTGGCTACGCCAGCGGGCAGGCTTTACCGGACGGCGGTGGCATATGTAGCGACTGTCTGCATCGACGACGATGTAGGTTCCCAGAACAATATCGGCCTTCTGGTTCGACTCAAACGCATCTGCTACCCCTTTAAGTGCACTGGGCAGATACTGCTCGTCGCTATTCAGATGAGCCGTCACATCGGCATCTGCGGGCATTTTCGCCCACGCTGTATTGATAGCATCGTACATCCCGGCATCTTTCCGGCTTTCGTAGGTGAAGGTATAACCGATCACATTCTCATGCTGCTGCTGCCATTCCTGCAACCAAGCGGAGGTACCATCGCCTGATGCCCCATCCTGCACATGATGATGCACCTCCACCCCGTCACCGACCTGATCAGCCACGGAGCGGACACAACGCTGGAGCCAGCTGAGCGCATTAAACGTGGGAGTTACGATATAGAACTTCATACAGCTTCGCTCAATATCAAAACATAAACCCCTTTTTGAGTCAATAAGAACTTCCGTTCGCCCCCTTTTTTACCATTTTAAACTAAATTAGCATGTAGTGAGTCAGAATGTCTTTCTTCACTTGCCTTTTCTCTGCATTTCCGTTAGAATAACGGCCGTTCTATTCATGAATCTTCTCATTTCATCCTATTCCTTTGGCGCACACCGAGGCAGCGAAGCCGGTGTAGGATGGAATGTGGCGCGAGGGCTTGCTTTGCGGGGGCACCAGGTCACCGTGCTTACCACCAGCGAGTTTGCCGGTATGAACCGCGCTGCGCTCGAACAAGAGCAACTCGCTATCCGTATTATCGAAAAAGATTTCGGAATTACTCAATTCAACTCATCCTGGTCGTATCGTCGGTGGCAGAAAAAAATTGTAACCACCATCCAGGAGGAAACCCGGAGCCACCAATACGACCTCATTCACCACATCACCTTCAACCAATATCGCGGCATCTGCGATGTATTCGCAGCCGATTTACCGTACATCATCGGCCCCATAGGCGGTGCAGAGCTGATTCCACGCCCCCTGCTGCGATATGGAAATCTCTCATTCGGGAAACGGCTCAAAGAATTAGCCCGTTACTTTTCCTACGATGCTCAGCCCCTTGTCCGGAATTGCCGGGCTCACAAGTCAAAAGGAAAGATACTGGTCAGCAATCGCCCCACTGCACTCCGTCTGGCTCAATTTTCACAACCCAGCGAAATCTGCCCGGCCATTGCCATTCACGAACACGAAATTAACTCCTCGCTCTCGCGGCTGACGCATACCGACCCGTATATTCTTTTCGACGGCGGCCTGGTACGCTCTCAAAAAGGTACCTGGCTTGCTTTGCGCGCACTCCGTCAACTGTGGCAAACAGGCACACACATTCCCCTGCGCATCGTCGGCATTCAACCCTCGGACAACGCCAGAGTCACCCAGTACGCAAAAACACTCGGTTTACCGGCAGAATCATTGCAACTCCTCCCCCGGGTCAGCCGTGAGGCTATGCTGCAATTCATGCAGAATGCCACTATCATGCTCTCCGCCACATACCGCGACAGCGGAAGCATGGCTCTGCTGGAAGCCCTGTCAAAAGGATGCAAGATAGTGTGTCTCGATATCCCCAGCCAGGAATGGCTGCCTGATGAATTCGCTCGCAAGGTTCCCATCTGCCCAAGTTCCCGCGAAATGGAGCTCGCCATTGCCAACACGCTGCGCGAAGAAATCTCTGCGCCGCCTCACAGCCCAGAATGGCACCAGAAGCGCGTGCAGTGGCTCACCCGAAACATGACCTGGGATATCCGCTTGGACGCTTTTGAGGAGCATTACAGGGCCATATTGTAATAAAGACGTATTTGTCTGGTGCTTCCCAATGGGCGGCTCTGTGTTTTACGCCGCTCCATTGGAAACGAAATCCAGCCCGTGCCGGGCCGGTCGAAATCCTCACTCCGTTCGGTCGAAATCTGCGGGCGGCGCCCGCAGACGGAAAAGCCCGCAGAACTTTCGTTCTGCGGGCTTTGTTTACCCTGGCAGCTATCTACTCTCGCGGGACCTGTCGTCCGACTACCATCGACGTGCTGATGTTTCACTTCCGGGTTCGGAATGGGACCGGGTGGGGCCATCAGGCTATG
>JAZRBC010000048.1:0-2860 GCA_045634905.1 Akkermansia sp. | reverse complement strand
GAGGAAGGCCGCCCCTGCCTGCTGGGCGCGCTGGCCTGGAGCGGCAACTACGAGCTGAGTTTCAAACACAGCAGCTACGGCCACCTCTTTGCCCGCATGGGGCACGATTTTGCCCACAGCCCCTACACCCTGCCCGCAGGGTGCTGCATTGAGCTGCCCGCCGCCATTCTGGTCTACAGCCACAGCGGCGCAGCGCACGCCAGCCGCAGCCTGCACCGCTACCTGCGCCGCCACGTGCTGCCCCACGGGCAGGAAACCCGCCGCACACTGCTCAACAGCTGGGAGGGCGTGCATTTCGATGTGCACGAACCCACCCTGCGCGCCATGATGGAACGCACCGCCGCACTCGGGGTGGAGCTCTTTGTGCTGGATGACGGCTGGTTCGGCAAGCGAGATGACGACACCTCATCCCTGGGCGACTGGGAACCGGATACCGCAAAACTCCCCGGTGGGCTGCAGACACTCACCGACCACGCCCACCGCTGCGGAATTGATTTCGGCCTGTGGATGGAACCGGAAATGGTCTGCCCGCGCAGCAAGCTCTACACCACCCACCCGGAATGGGCCATCCGACTGCCCGGCATCACCCCGCGCGAGGAACGCCACCAGCTCGTGCTCGACCTCGCCAACACCAACACCGCCATCGATGCACCGGTGCGCCGCACCTTGACGGAGAATCCCGGTATCTCCTACATCAAGTGGGACTGCAACCGCAAAATCTCCGACCCCGGCTCCACCTACCTGCAGCCGGAGCTGCAGGGCAACCTGTATTTCGACTACATTGCAAACTACTACAAGCTCATGGCGCAGCTGCGACGCGAGTTCCCGCAAGTCACCTTCCAGTGCTGCTCCGCCGGTGGCGGCAGGCTCGACTGCGGTGCCGCAGCCTTCCACGAGGAGTTCTGGCTTTCCGACAATACAGATGCCTGCGACCGACTCCGCATGCAGTGGGCGGCCTCCTACTTTTTCCCGGCCAATGCCATCGGCTGCCACGTGACCGCCAGCCCGAACTGCTACACAGGCCGCGAAACCTCACTCAAATTCCGATTCGATGTTGCGCTGGCCGGCCGCCTGGGGCTGGAGCTCGACCCACGCAAGCTCACCGAAGCCGAAATGGAGGAAATCCGCACCCGCGTAGAGCTCGCCAAGGAGCTGAGCCCCATCACCCAGCTGGGCGAGCTGCACCGCCTGGTCTCCCCCTACGAAGGACCGGACTGTGCCCTGCTCTACACCCACGGAAACCAGGCTCTGCTGCTGGCCTATACGACCCAGCGCGTCTACACCGACCAGCACACCCGCATCCCCCTGCGCGGGCTCGACCCTGCCGCGCGCTACTCCATCACCGAGCTCGCACCCGACTCCACCGGCTACCACTGCCCGATTCAGTCCCGCACCCTCGGCGGAGATGCGCTCCTCGCCACCGGCCTGCCCATCCGCTGGAGCCGCCCCCAGCAATCCTGCATCATTCTCCTGCAGACCACCAACACCCCCTGAAATCAGAACCACCATGTCATCAATCGAACCCATACCCCATGAATACAACGAGTGGCTCATCTCGCTCAAGAGACAGATTCACGCCGCTCAGCAGCGTGCAGCACTGGCCGTCAACCACGAGCTGGTGAGGCTCTATTGGAACATAGGCGATAGCATCATATCGCGAAAAAAGCAGCATGGCTGGGGAAGCAAAGTGATAAAACAGGTTTCCGAAGATTTACAGAGAGAATTTCCCAGGATAAAAGGCTTCTCAGTTCGGAATCTTGATTATATGTGTCTTTTCGCGAGTTCCTGGACGTGGGAAGAAATTACGCAAGCGCCACTTGCGCAATTGCCATGGTACCACCTAATCACTTTACAAACAAAGCTTTCCACCAAGGAAGAACGCCTGCAATACGCGGCACTGACCGCCCGGAACGGCTGGTCGCGCAATGTACTGGTACACCAGATAGAATTGGGAACCGCCAGCCGCATCGGGGCGGCGCAGAATAATTTTGCAATCACGCTGGCACCTCCGCAGTCGGATCTGGCGCGCGAAACCCTCAAGGACCCGTACAAGCTGGAGTTTCTGGAGCTTGCGACCGATATCAGAGAGCGGGAGCTGGAGCAGGCACTTGTTTCCCGTGTGTCCGATTTTCTTCTGGAACTAGGCACGGGGTTCGCTTTTGTCGGCAAGCAGGTGCACCTGAACGTAGGAGGTGAGGATTTTTACATTGACCTGCTGTTCTACCACATCCGCTTGCACTGCTACGTGGTCATTGAGTTGAAAACCACAGACTTCAAGCCAGAGCATCTCGGGCAACTGGGCTTCTATATCACCGCAGTTGACGAACAAATGCGCTCCGCACAGGATGCCCCGACCATCGGCCTACTCCTCTGCAAGAACAAGAACCGGGTCGTGGCAGAATATGCCCTGCGCGATGCCAACCGCCCCATCGGTATATCCAAGTACGAGCTCACCTCTGCTCTCTCCCACGAATGGAAGAGCAGCTTACCCAGCGTAGAAGATATCGAACGCGAACTTTCTCTGGATTCATGACCCGCTGTCGCACATTTCTGCTCGCCCTCGCCGCGGCTCTGGCCGCCTGCCAATCGACCAGAGTAGACATTGCCGAACTCAACGTCCAATACCGAGACTCCGCCTACCAGCAGGCTATCGAGCGCAACCGCGAGCAGCACCGGCAACTGCAGACTGCACTGGCGCAGGCTCCCCGTGCCATGCTGAGGCACCACAACTGCAGCATTGGCGATGCCCGGATAACCGCACCGATTCCCACCGTACAACTCACAAAAGCGGAACTCACCCGCGCGAAAGAAATACTGCTCCGAGCAGAGCCGTGCACCTCTCCGTACCGCCCGAATGTCG
>JAZRBC010000047.1:0-6239 GCA_045634905.1 Akkermansia sp. | reverse complement strand
ATTCCGCTGGAGCGATTTGACGTGGTCTTGGTAATTTTTCCGGCAGCTTTCAAGATGCACGCGATTGTGTATGTCCTGGAGCATGGCTTGTTTCTGCTCAAGTTCGGTGCTGCAGGCTGCCAGCAGAAGCGTGGCGGAAGCCAGTGCTGTGCGGATGAATGAATGGTTCATGGTGATATAAGCAATCAGAGGCAAGTCCGTGGTCGGGTGGGGCGTTGTCAATAGCAGTCGGAATAGACGCGCCAGTCGTTTTTCTCCGCGTTGTAGTAGAAGAAGTAGCTGCCGCAGTCGCCTATGTTCAGGTCTGCATCGGAATCGAAGTTAATCTGCATCACGAAGGGATAACTTGCGGGAATATCCGGCGTGCCCTGGGCATAGGTGGGGTACCCGCCTATTTTGTGCGTTTCGTAGACGGCGGGGGCGGAAGCATCGAATGCGGCGGGGAACTTCTCCTTGAGAATGGTTTCGTAGACAGCAGAGCAGATGTCCTTGTGATAATCATCGAGATCGATGATGGTCTCCATGGCCAGGAATCGGGACCATAAGCGCTCGTCGCCGCCGCAATCCGGCCATTTGGGCATATCGTGCGCCACTGCCTCCGGGGTCAGCATGCAGGTTTTCCACACCTGCGATGCGTAGTCGCAGGGAACCAGCCCCTCCAGCGTGGGGTACACGCGGATGACGCAGCCCAGCTGCGGCTTTTCGTCCGGGTTCTCTGCCCAGCCTTCCTCCGGCGCAAAAATGGTGATGAGCGCCACCTGGCGCAGCGCTTCCGGCACCCCGGGCATATCCGGCACAAAAAGTGTGGCTAGTGGTTCGAGCCGCTTTCCCTGGGCATCGGTCGGCCATTCCTCGCCGGGCAGCTGCCAGGTCACCCGTCCCAGACAACTCACGTGTCCCTCCGGCAGCTGTGCGGCCGGTGTGCTGCGCAGAACCACCGCGTGTACAGGGAACTTGCTGCGCATTTCTCCGGCTATGGCCTCCCGTGCCTGGATGTCCTCTGCGCTCAGAACCTTTTTCTTTTCAGGTATCACCAGTGTGGGCAGCTTCTCTTCCTTCGCCTCGGGTTCATACAGATAGTTCAGCACTCCGGTCAGCACGCCGCAGGCCACCAGCAGCGCGGGAAAGATGTTCGACTTGAGCATGCCCGGAGTATAGCAGCTCACCTTTTTACAATCAAGGGTAAATAGGAATTTGAATTACGAATTACGAGGTGCGAATTACGAAGTATTGTAGTTAGGCGCGCGGAGCGCGCATTGTTGACGTTGAGGGTTGGTGGTTCCGGGAACGAAATCGCTTCGCGACGAAATCCTGACCGCTGGTCAGGGCGATATCTTGCCGGAGGCAAGACGATATCCTCGCTTTGCTCGGACGGTGGGACTCAGTCCATGAGCCGGAGCTCGCGGAGGGTGGGGTGGGAATCGGCCGGGATGTTTTCCGGCAGCGTTTCACCGGGGCGCAGCCGGGCGCCGTGCTCAACCAGCAGGCGGATGAGGGCCAGAGTATCGGCTCGTTCCTTCTGCACAAGGGTTGTAAGCTGCTCCAGAGCCAGGAGGAGTGCTGTTTTCTGCAGGGTGGGCTCCTCGCCCGCTCCGTGGGGCTGGGGCAGGAAATTCGGGTCGCTGCCGGATTCCAGCAGCAGGCTCGCCAGCTCCGTCATCTCGCGCATGGAAATGTCGTCCAGCGTGAGAAGGAACTGCAGCGTGCTGCTGAACTGGTCGGGAAAGCTGGTTTCAGTCCCGAATGCCGGCTCGGAAAGAAGCTGGCGGAGGGCTTCCGGCTGGTTTTCCTTGCACAGAAGGCAGCAGATCATATGGCGGGATGCCGGGGTGGGCCTGAACCCATGGCGCAGCGCCCACTGGGCAGCATCGGTGGTTCCGTCGATGATGGCAAAGAGTACGGCATCCGCCACGCTCTGCTGCAGATGCGGCCGCCCCAGATCCGGCTGGCAGCTGCTGAGCCACTCCAGCAGCTGGCGGTGCTCCGCCGGTGTCAATTCCTGTTTGCCGGCTTTGCCGTATTCCCGGATGAACTCGGAAGCCAAGGCTTCGATAGCCAGCGTGCGAGTGGAGCTGGAGACTGTCGGCATGAGCGTTTCATACTCGCGGTTCACGTCTGCGCCGCGCTTCACGAGCTCGCGGAATAAACCGGGCATCTCCAGGCGCAGAGCCCAGATTGCCAGCGGCTCGCCTTGTTGAGTCAGCACATCGCCCTTGCCGGAAATCATGGCTTCGTGCAAGGCACGGCGTGCGGGCGCTGCAAATTCCTTGTAGTTCAGTACAATGGAGACAATATTGCCGTTGCCCAGATGCTTATTCAGAACAGGAACCAGCGGGTGGCTCATTTCTTCCGTCCAGTAGAGGGCCGGAATCGCCGCCAGCGATTTATTATGGCGCAATTCCTCATCCAGCGCGAGCAGGTCGGCACGCTGTGACTCACTCCAGCTGTCATGGCATTCCGGGGGCTCAGTCCAGGTCCAGCTGAAGATATATGCCCTTACCAATAGCAGCAGCACGAAGCCGCCGCCCAGCAAGGATAATACACCCCACAGCACTCTGCGCAACCAGCGGCGTGGCTTTCTGGGGGGAACGGAGATAGTTTTCGATTTATCGGGCTTGGTCATGGGGAGCAATCTACCATATTACCGACTGATGGGCAAGTGCGGAGTTGCCGCCTGTCCGGAAAAAACTCACGATGATTTCTTGTCGATAGGGACGAGCGCGTAGACGCAGGGAATGTGGCTCTGATTATTGACGGTGGTGATGTTTGCCAGGGGTAATCCTGCGTCCACCAATGGCAGCACGGCACGCATAATCATGTCGCTCGAAGCGAGGTAGGTGATGTGGACGGTTACGGGTGTTTTTGCATCGCGGAATCGTTCTGCGGCGGCAGCGGCGTGTTTGCAGACGATGTTGCCCCTGACCAGGTAGGCCACCTCACCCTCATCGGTGAGGTGGATGGTGATTTCTGCTTCTTTCTGTATGGCCAGGGATTTCTGCGGGGAAAGATGGTGGACACTCGAATAGAGCCCGAGCCCATACTCCGGCGTAGTGTGGGTGTTCAGACAGGCGGAACACAGCACGGCGGCTATCAGCAGAAGGCCGCCTTGCTCAATCAGTTTTTTGCGTGAGTACCTCATAGGAAGGAAAATCGGGTGCAATCTTCAGTTCTGAAGTATATGCCGCAGGGAGCGTTTGGCAAGTAAATAAAAATCCCCGGTTTGTTTGAAGCATCTTGCTGTGGGAACACTCTATATGGTATAAGCGCCATACATCGTTGTGAAATCGCCATCTTCCACATCTTCTTTTTGTTTTCGCTTTGCCCCGTGGCTGGTCTGTGCTTTCCTGCTGGGGCTGTGCCTGTGTGGCATGGTCACCCTGCATGAGGACATGGCTGTGAGCAATTCGCCCATGGTGATGGGGGCACCCTTCATCATGGTGGCATTTATTTTTGCATTTTCGTGGCTCAGTTATGCCTTTTTCGGGGCGGCCACCAGCTGCGAGCGCCGGGCAGAGGGGCGCCTCCCTGTGCGGTGGGGGTGGCCTGCGTTGTGGTTTGCGCTGGCGGTCAGTGGCCTTTCCGGGGTGTATTTCCTCTGCACGTTTTCGCTGAGCCGTCCGGACACTTCCGAATATGTGGGCCTGGCGGTGTGGCTCTGAACCGTAGCCATTCCACGGGTTCTTGGAACTGCCCGATAAATTGGAATTTACTTCACTGAGTGCCGCATGAGCGGCACTCAATTTAGACTGAGCGAAGCGAAGATTTAGATGCCACGTCAGTGGCAATTTCGACCGCCGCAGGCGGATTTCGATGCTTTTTCTTATTGCCCGCCATGGGCGGGCATCGAAATCCACACCGTTCCGGTGTGGTCGAAATTGCCGCCAAAGGCGGCATCTAAATCCGCCGTTGGCGGTCTAAATTGAGCCCGGCAGAGCCGGGCTCAGTGAAACAAATTCCGACTTATCGGTGCTGCAGGGTGATTTCCGGACTTATTATAAATCCTCCGCCTTTTTGCCGGGTACATGCCGGCTTGACTCTGTGTGCCCGCTGGCGTAGAATGGCGCTATGAACATATGCACAGCCCAGAGTATACGCGAGGCGGAGCAGCGGCTTTTTGCCACGGGGCGGGTGAGCTCTCTGGAGCTCATGAACACCGTGGTGGAGCGGCTGTGGCAGGCCTGCGGGCGGCTGCCGCTGCTGCGGGGCATTGTGCCCTCGCAGGTGGTGGTGTATGCCGGCAGCGGGAATAACGCGGGAGATGCCATCGGCCTGGCGGCGCGCTGGGGCTGCCCGGTGGTGCTGCGCTGCGCGGGGGCGCTTTCGGCAGATTCGCAGGCGCAGCTCTGCGGCCGCGAGCAGCAGACCACCCCGCAGCCGCAGGAGCACACCCTCATCATCGATGGCCTGCTGGGCAGCGGCGCCGTGGGCGAACTCCGCCCGGCCTATGCCGCCCTGGTGCGCGAGCTCAACGCGCTGCGTGCCGCCAGCCCCCGCAGCCTGACCCTGGCCATCGATATCCCCACCGGGCTGGATGCCGCTACCGGCGCCCGCGGTGCCGATGTGGTGCTGGCGGATGTGACGGCGGCCATCGGCTGCGTGAAACCCGGCATGCTGGCAGATGGCGCGGAGGATGCCGTGGGGCGGCTGCTCTGCATCCCCCTGCCGGAGGTGGGCGAGCTGCCCGCGGCAGATGCCGCGCGGGTGGCCTGTGCGGCGGAGCTTTGCCCGGCGCTGCCGCGGCGGGCGTATTCCTGTTTCAAGAACCGGGCTGGGCGGGTAGCCATCGTAGCCGGTTCGGTGGGCATGGCCGGTGCGGCGCAGATGTGTGCCGAGGCCGCAGTGGCCGCCGGTGCCGGGCTGGTGGTGCTCTATTGCCTGCCGCCGGTGTACCCGGTGCTGGCCGCACGCGTGGCCGCAGAGGTGATGGTGCGCCCCGTGGGCTCTTATGCCGATATTCACGAGCCTGATGCTCAGGCTCTGGTCATCGGCCCCGGGCTGGGCGAGGTGCAACCGGTGGCGGCAGAATCACTCCGCCGCCTGGCAGAGGAGTTCCACGGCACCGTCGTGCTGGATGCCGATGCCCTGAACACCGCCGCCGCCTGTGGCTGGCAGCCGCAGCCGAACTGGGTGCTCACCCCGCACCCGGGCGAGATGCGCCGGCTCGACTCGCGCCCGTCCGCCCCCCGCCGCGAGGTGGTGGCGCGGTATCTGGAGCAGCATGCCTGCACCCTGCTGCTGAAAGGCGCCCGCAGTATCATAGCCGACCGCTCGCAGGTCCTTTACAACGCCACCGGCGGCCCCTTCATGGCCAACGGCGGGCAGGGCGATGTGCTGGCCGGCACCATCGGCGCGCTCGCGGCGCAGGGCTTGCCCGCCTTCCGCGCGGCAGCGCTGGGTGCCCGCGTGTGCGGGCTGGCGGCAGAGCAGGCCTGGGCCGCAGCCGGGTATCCCCCCGCCATCCGCGCCACACAGGTTATCAGCAATCTGCCATATGCCCTCGGCGGACTGTGATTTCCGCTTCGCTTGCCCCGACGATGACTGGCTGCCCCATTCTGCAAATCCCCATGCGTAAGCATGGGGATTTCTTACATCGGCAACGCCGATGTATTTCATGCGGCTTTGCCGCATTTCATACCGCAGTTCCTGCGGTATTTCGTGCACCGAAGGTGCAATTCATTGAGCCCCGCAAAGCGGGGCGACTGCTTCGCAGACCGGGGAATAAAAAAACAATAATATAGAATATTAAGCTTAAGTGCTTATTGCGGTTCTCTTTCTATGTGGTTCAACGCTCCAATCAGCAGTCGGTCGCTGCGCTCCCTCAATGAAATACTCGCTGCGTGAGTATGAAATCCGCCGTATCGGCGGAAGAAAACACTGCTTTGCAGTGGATGAATTTCTTTGCTGCGCAAAGGACGAAATCAATGCGCGCTCCGCGCGCCTAGCTACAATACTTCGTAATTCGTAACTCGTACCTCGTAATTCAAATCCCCATCGAGCTGCATTATAATTTCCGGACTTTTTAGAGGTCCCCAAATCGTAAATCCGCTACACGTGTGTTTCTTCTGTTGTGTCGCGGTGTTGCCTTGACAAATCAGGTGTTGTTGTGCGAAACTCCCTGCGTGCTTGATATCTGTCTACTCGGAACCGGCGGCACCCTGCCGCTGGTGAACCGGTGGCTCACCTCGCTCATGGTGCGCTACCAGGGACACAGCGTGCTCATCGACTGCGGCGAAGGCACG
>JAZRBC010000046.1:0-4681 GCA_045634905.1 Akkermansia sp. | reverse complement strand
CCGCCGTCCAGCAGGGCTTTGATGATGCCCGCGTCATTCCGGAGAATGGCCTTGTGCAGCACGGAGCGGGAATCCGTTGATACGAAGTTGGGGTTTGCCCCGGCCTTGATGAGCCTGGTTACGCTGGCAGCATCGCCGTGGGCGCATACCAGCATGAGCAGGGAGAGCTTGTTTTCGCCGTCCAGCATGTTGGGGTTGAAACTTTTTGACTTCATCTTCTTGTGAAGGGGGTCGAGGTTCCCGGCAATAATCTGCTCACATATTTTCAGTTCGGTCTGGCGGGCACTGATGGCTTTTGTAATGAGCTTGCGTGCTTTATCGGATTTGGTCAGCTGGTCGGCTGTTTTTCCATCTGCATCGGTAACAGTGGCGTCTGCCCCGGCCTTCAGCAGAAGTTTCACGCATTTGGCAGAGCCTCGCCTGGCCGCCTGGTGCAAGGCGGTGTTGCCGTTTTCGTCTTTCTGGTTGACATCACGCCCCTCTTTGATTCTGGCGGCAAGTACTTCGTCATTACCTGTTTCTGCTGCCTCCAGTACGGAATAGACGGCGTTGCTGCGGTAGACGAGTTCCGGTAGCTTTGTTTCTGCATAGCCCGCAGTGGCCGCAATCAGCAGCAGAGCAGGGGTCAACATGTAGCTTCTGGGTTTCATGGTTGAATCAGCTTTTCGCTTAGTCTTTATCTTACTGCCTTTGCGGATGAATGAAAAGCAAAAAAGTACATTGGCCGCGTTTTTATCTGAAAAAAGAAGCATCCCCGCAATCCGGGAGACTGCGGGGATGCTGAAAAGTAACAGGATTGGCTTATTTCTGGCGCGAACTGCGTTTCTTGCCCTGCATGCCGGCGCGGAGGCTGTCCTGCAGGTCGCCGGTGTTGCGGAGACGGGCGGCGCGGGCCTCAATCTTGCGGCGCTCATTGCTGCGGCCAACCACGCTGATGATGGTGATGAGGATGACGAGTCCGACTACGCCGAGAATCCAGTGGATGGGCTCAAGTTTGTCCAGACCAAGCTTGGCCATCAGGCCGTCCACGTCCTTCTTGCGGTCACCTTTCTTCTTGACGGTTTTGATGGGTTTCACTTCGACCGGTCCCTTCACCACTTCCTGGGGAGTCTCGATTACTTCTTCGGGCTCCACGGTTTCAGGCTCGAATTCCTCAGGTTCTTCCTCGGGTTCGACTTCCTCGGGTTCTACAATGGTGGGCTTGTAGGTGGTCTTGGGCTTGTCTGTCTTGTTGGCGGTGAATAGGCGTTTTTCCTCATCGGCGAGGAGGGATTTGATGGCGCTGCCGCCGCCGCTGTTGCCCATGGCGGTGGAGCCGCTGGCAGTGGTGCTTCCTTCAGAAAGCAGGCGGCGGTTTTCCTTGGGCTGCTTGGTGAAGAAGCTGAGGCGGGAGCACTTGTTGGCACCGTTCAGCTCCTGGAACATGTAGCCTTGCTCAAATTTCATGGCGCGGGAACGCCCCATGAAATACTTGGCGGCCTTGTTTTTATCAAACTTACGCCAGGAAGCGTTTTCGAACTTGCCGATATCGGCTGCATCGCGGTCAGCCTCTTCCAGCGTTACCGGTTTGCGGTAATCCACCACGATGCAGATGAGAGAATCTTTTCGCGGGTCAAAATCAATGGTCAGCTTGCGGTTGTCGTCCAGATTCCAGATGCGGCGCACGCTCATGTCGCTGAGCACCCGGTAGGCATAGTCCTTCGTCAGGTTCTCGTCGGCCGCGGTGCGGGTGAGGTCCGGCGATACATCGCTCAGCTGTATAGCCCAGACCGCCGGCGTGAGTGCCAGAATTCCGGCCAGGACATATTGAAGGATTTTTTTCATATGCAGGAATACTAGCACGTTGCTCCGGCTGATACAAGCCTATAGTTACCGCTTAAAATCAAAAAATATGATTTTCTTTCGCGGGCGCGTACAGGGGTATGCCGGTTATTCTTTCATCTTTTTGAAAAGAAAAACCAGAAAAAAGGATTTTTTCTTGATTTTGGGGTTGACAAGTCGCGGAAAAAGTGTAGAATGCCGCAGCCGGTTCAGGACCGGCTGGGAAATCAAGCAAGGAAAGAAGAGAAAATGATGAAGACTATCGCTATTATGCTCGGCTTTACGGCTCTTACCGCAGTGGGTAACACGCTTCCTCCTACCCCGGAGAACACGCTGCCCCCCACCCCGGAGTTCTGCATGTAAGCCGTTTGTGTTCCTCCCCCACCGGGGAGGAGGAATTCGGTGCCGGGAACAGAATCCCGGATTTCTAGAGGCTTCCGCTTTGAAAGAAGGCGGGAGACTTTTTTTGTCTTGATTGCGGGGCGGAATCGGCTGTTGTTGACACGCTGCAAGGAGCATAATGCTTGACAATCGCGCCTACGCGCGTATAGTTTCCCGCGAACTTATGAAAAATCAGATTGCAAGCGTACAAGCCGAAGCCTTGGAGCGCATCGCCAGTATCGCCGATATGAAGGCGCTGGAAGATGCCCGAGTGGCGATTCTTGGCAAGAAAGGCTCCCTTACCCAGGTGCAGCAGGGCATGCGAGATGTGCCCAAGGAAGATAAGCCCGCCGTAGGTGCGTTGCTGAATGAAGCCCGCGCCATCATCACCGCTGCGCTGGAGGACCGCAAGGCTGCTCTGCAGCAGGAGATTGATGCGGCAGCAGTAGCCGGTGTGGATTTCACCATGCCCGGTGCGACTCTGCCGGCTGGTGGTCTGCACCCCATTTCCATTGTGCGCGATGAGGCCGTGCGCGTGCTGCGCCGCATGGGTTTCACCCTGGCCGATGGTCCCGAGATTGAGGATGAGTGGCACTGCTTCGACGCGCTTAACACGCCGGATGACCACCCCGCCCGCAATGAGAAGGATACCTTCTACTTCGACAGCGGTAAGCTGCTGCGCACGCAGACCAGCACCGTGCAGGCCCGCGTGATGGAGAAGGACTGCCCGCCCATCCGCATCATCTGCCCCGGCTCCGCTTTCCGTCGCGATGCCATCGATGCCACCCACCTTTCTGCCTTCAACCAGATTGAGGGTCTGTATGTGGCCAGGGAAGTGAGCGTGGGCGACCTGAAGGGTACGCTGGAGTATTTCCTGAAGGCTCTCTTCGGCGAGGAGACGGCGGTGCGTTTCCGCCCGCACTTCTTCCCGTTCACCGAGCCCAGCTTTGAGATTGACGTGCTGCTGCAGGCGGCTGGTCAGGCTCCGCGCTGGATTGAGATTGCCGGTTGCGGCATGGTGAATCCCGCCGTGTTCGAGAATATCGACAAGGCCACCGGCAAGAACCAGTATGCCGGCTGCACCGGTTTCGCTTTCGGTATCGGCCTGGAGCGTCTGGCCATGATTCGCTGGGGTATCCGCGATATCCGTCTCCTCATTGAGAACGATGCCCGCTTCCTCGCCCAGTTCCAATAAAATCTAACCCTTTTCTTACCATATCATGAATGTTTCACTGAATTGGCTTTCCTGCTACATTGACCTCGAGGGCCTCGGCACTCAGGAGATGGCCGATATGCTCACCTTCGCCGGTATCGAGGTGGAGGGTATCCAGGAGCGCGGCGTGACCACCGAGCTCGTGGTGGTGGCCCAGGTCATGGAGAAGACCCCCGTGGAGGGTAGCGACCACCTCAATGTGTGCATGGTCGATGCCGGCGAGGGTTCCCTGCGCCAGATTGTGTGCGGTGCCCAGAACTACAAGGTGGGCGACAAGGTTCCCTGCGCTCTGCCCGGTGCGGTGCTGCCCGGCGGCTGGGAAATCAAGGACGGCAAGCTGCGCGGCGTGGAGAGCCGCGGCATGCTCTGCTCTGCCTCCGAGCTGGGGCTGCCGGATAAGGAACACGGCCTGTGGATTCTGCCGCAGGATTACGTGGTGGGTACTCCCGTGCGCACTTTCGTGGAGACGGATACCATCTTCGAGCTGGAGATTACCCCGAACCGTCCCGATCTGCTGAGCCACTGGGGCATGGCACGCGAGCTGGCCGGCATCACCGGCCGCAGCCTGAAGACTGCCCCCGCTGAGGCTCCCACGGCCGCTGCCGAGACCAAGGCTGCCGGTGATTTCATCACCCTTTCTGCCCCGGAGCTCTGCCCGCTCTACACCGCCACCCGCATTTCCGGCGTGAAGATCGGCCCCTCTCCCGAGTGGCTGGCCAACCGTCTGGTGGCTATCGGTCTGCGCCCCATCAATAACGTGGTGGATATCACCAACTACTGCCTCTTTGAGCTGGGGCACCCTCTGCATGCTTTCGATGCCAGCAAGATTACCGGCGGCCTGAATATCCGCCGCGCTGCCGAGGGTGAGCAGTTCACCAGTCTCATGAATGAGCAGTACACGCTCAAGAGCGATGACGTGGTCATCTCCGATGCCAGCGGCGCTGCCCTTGCTCTGGGTGGTGTAATGGGTGGCCTGGATTCCGGCGTGACGGAGGCCACCACCGATATCATCCTCGAATCTGCCTGGTTCCTGCGCAGCAGCATCCGCTTCACCAGCCGCCGCCTGGCTCTGGGTTCCGATTCCTCCTACCGCTTCGAGCGCGGCACCTCTCCCTGGAATGTGCTTCGCGCAGCAGCCCGCGCCACCCAGCTGATTCTGGAGTGCTGCGGCGGCACCGCAGAGCCGGTGATGGTGGGTGGCCAGGCTCCCTGCCTGGTGGCCGAGGAACTTGCTACCAGTGCCACCGTGCTGGAGCAGGGTACCGA
>JAZRBC010000045.1:0-2605 GCA_045634905.1 Akkermansia sp. | reverse complement strand
CTGGTAGGTGATGAACGCAATGGCATAGGCCCACAGGGTCATGTACCCGATGGCGAACCAGGTCCAGAGTCCGCTGTTCATTTCGCGGCGTATGGCACCGCATGCCGCAAAGCAGGGGGCGCAGAGCAGGTTGAAGAGCATGAAGGACAGCGCCCCAAGGGTGGTGAAAGCTCCCGATGCCCGCACATCTTCTGCCACGCCGCTGGTTTCGTCGTCCTCCTCCACCTCGGGGAAGAGGAAGGCCACGGCATTGTTGAGGTGGTCGAGCGCGTTCTGCTCACCCGCCGTTTCTTCTGCGGAGGCGGGGGCTTCTTCATCGGCGGGCGCTTCTGTGCGCATGGGGGCGGCAGCGCGGGTGGTGGCATCTGTCTGCCACAGAGCCAGCGTCAGCGCATTCAGGGCGCTGGCTTTGCCCAGGTCGCTGCTGCGGGGCAGCGGGTCTTCTTCTGCTGTGGCTTCCTCTGCGGCCGACTGGCCTGCGTAGAGTACCCCGAAGGTACCCACCACGTTTTCCTTGGCGATGAGACCGGTCACCGTGGCCACGGCGGGTTTCCAGTCGCCCCAGCCCAGCGGGGTGAAGAGCGGTGCAAAGAGGTTGCCGGTTTCGGCCAGCATGCTCTGGTGCACGGCGTTGCGGTTTTCGGCGGTATTCAGGTATTCGAACTTCCAGGTGTAGTTGGAGAGTACCCAGATGAGCGCCGAAGCCAGGAAGATGACGCTGCCCGCTTTCTGCACAAAGGACTTGCAGCGCTCCATGGCGCGCAGGTTGATATTTGTGCCCTGCGGCATGTGGTAGGCGGGCATCTCCATCACAAAGGGATTATAGCCGCCCGCAAACATGTGCATCTTGCGCAGAATCATGCCACCCAGAATCACCGAGCCGAAGCCCATGAAGTAGGCTATGGTGGCCACCGTGGCGGTCTGGCCTATCATGGCACCGATGAGCGCCAGAATCGGCAGCTTGGCCCCGCAGGGAACAAAGGTGGTTAGCATGATGGTCATGCGGCGGTCTTTTTCGTTCTCAATAGTGCGGGTGGCCATGACTCCCGGCACGCCGCAGCCCATGCTGACCATGAGCGGGATGACGGATTTGCCGCTCAGGCCGATGGCGCGGAAGATGCGGTCGAGCATGAAGGCCACGCGGGCCATGTAGCCGCAGTCCTCCAGGAAAGACATGAGCAGGAACAGCACCGCCATCTGCGGCAGGAATCCCAGCACCGCCCCCACGCCGGCCACGATACCATCCGCAATGATGGCCTGGAGCTGCGGGCTGCATTCCAGCGTGGCGCGCCCCAGCATGCCGGCACCGAATGCCACCAGACTCAGCACAAGGAACCAGATGATGAACTCCGTGCGGCCGGCGCGGCCGGTCAGTTTCATGGGGTTTTTGCAGAAACGGTGGGTGCGGCTGCCGTACACATTGCCCTGTTTCACGCCTCGTTTCATCAGGCAGAGCCCGAGCAGCCAGAGATTGGCCGCCCACAGGGCATACATGATTCCAGTGTGCAGCACCTCCGGCAGGTGGGGGCAGACCTGCTCCAGCGCAAAGGGCGCTACCATGATGTACAGCCACGCGCCGTTCATATTCATATCATGCAGGCGGCGCAGCATGACCGGGAAAAGCAGTATCATGGCCAGAACCGCGCTGAACATGGTCAGCGCCTCCACCCCGGCGGCTTCGGTGCCGATGAATCCGGCCAGCCAGCCGCCCACTACCGGGCCGAAGAGCACATCGTTTGCCCAGTCGGTGCCCCAGGTTCCCACGGTGTTGATGGCCAGATAATAAATGGCATACATGATGGCCACAAAGATGATGGGGCCTGCCACGCGGTGCGTGAGCACCGCATCCACCCGCTGGGAGAACTGCTCCTTTCGGCCGCGCTGAACCAGCACCTCGGGAATGAAGTCGCAGATGGCGTCATACCGGCTGCCGGCGATGATGGAGGCCACGTCGTCGTCCATGGCGGCCTCCAGTTCCATGCGGATATCCTCCAGCGCGTGGGCCTTCACCTTGCTCACGCCTTTCTGCAGCAGTTCCTCGCCTTCCAGCATCTTGATGGCTTCGAACCGCGTGGCCTCGTATTCTTCCTGCACCTGCGTTATGGCCTTTTCCACCGGCGCGCTGTAGGTCAGCTGCCTCGGTGCAGCCGGGGCAGGGGCCAGCATCAGCTTCACCAGCTCCGCAATTCCGGTCTGCTGCAGCGCACTTACCTCCACCACCGGGCAGCCCAGCTGGCGGCTCAGCGCGGCGGTATCTATCTTCATGCCACGGGCCGCCAGCAGGTCACACATGTTCAGTGCCACGACCATGGGCAACCCGGTTTCCATGAGCTGCGAGCTCAGGTACAGGTTGCGCTCCAGGTTCGTGGCATCCACCACGTTCACAATCAGATCCGGCTTTTCCTCCAGCAGGTAGCGGCGTGTCACCACTTCCTCCGGCGAGTAGGGCGAGAGCGAGTACACGCCGGGCAGGTCCTGCAGCTCAATCTCCTCGTGCTCTGTCAGCTGGCCGCCTTTGCGGTCCACGGTCACGCCCGGCCAGTTACCCACGTATTGGTTGGCTCCGGTCAGTTCGTTGAACAGCGTGGTCTTGCCGCTGTTCGGG
>JAZRBC010000044.1:0-12173 GCA_045634905.1 Akkermansia sp. | reverse complement strand
ACCCATCATACCACACGCGCCCCCGCCCGCGCAAACGCAAAGCCACCCCGCCCCTGTCATACCAAATGAAAGATTTTTTGATTTTAGGCTTGCATTCTGTTCTGGTCTCTGCTAAACTCCCGGCACACGCACGAGTAGCTCAGTGGTAGAGCGGTTGTCTTACACACAATTGGTCAGGAGTTCGAATCTCTTCTCGTGTATAAAACAGGCCTGCTTTCCGATATGATTTGGAAAGCAGGCTTTTTCAGTTTATTTTGGGGTCAACCCGAACTTCGGGACAAGCTGGTATTCCCAGCCGTAGCCCGAGGGGGGGCTTACTTTTTATCTGAGAGGGCGTTGAGCGTCTGCAGCGTTTCCTGGATGATGCTGCGGGCCTGCTGTACATCCTCTGCATGCCGGGTGCCGGTGCTGCGGGCAACGGTGAAGAGGCCCGAAAGACGGGCGTTCATGTCGGCGATGACGGCGGCTGCTTCTGGGGAGCTGGCGGCCCGGGCGCGGAGGAGCTGGATTTTTTCGAATTCTTCAATGCCGTCGCGGAGACGTTCGAAGCGGATGGAACTGCGGTTGCCGGGGTACACCAGGAAGCAGTCGCCAGTAGGCCAGTTGCCGAAGTCGGTGCTTTCCAGCGGGTTCCGGTTCCAGGAATTATACGCCCATCGCAGGAAGCCGTCCAGCTGGTTGGCTGCGGCGAATAGTCCGAGCCATTCTGCCTCTGCCGGGCGGGAGGTGGTGAAGGTATTGGGGACGCGGGGGTGGAGGCAGACGTAGAAGGTGGTAATCTGGCCGGCGGCCTTGCGTTCGCGCAGCAGCTCACCCAGGGCGGAGCCGGCGTGGGTCAGCACGGGGGATATGTTGTATACCTCGCGCGTGAGGGCAGAAGGGCGATCCACCGCAGAGGCGATGCGGAAGTCCGGGGCGTTTTCCTGCACCAGTCGCATGGCCTCGCGCACCATGCGGTCGGGGCGTTCATCGATGGCAATGCAGGTTTTTCCGGCCCAGCCTTTTTCCTGCATGTGCCGGTGGAAGTCCTGCAGAAAGGGGGCCCAGACGGACTCGAACTCCGGTTTGCCGGGTTCGGCTTTCATTACTTCATCCTGCCCGGTAGCTTCATTGTGGTATTTGATGCTCAGGTGCCAGGGTAGCATGGAATAGCAGCTTATCTGCCCGCGGATGCCTATTTCATCGTGCATGAAATGAATCCAGGCATCCAGAATGCTGTAGTCATAGCGCATGGTACCATCGCGCCCCTTTATCCAGCGAATCATGCTGGGGAACCAGTCGTAGGTCTGGCCGTTCCAGGCTTCATCCAGCAGGGTGCAGGTGATGCATTTCTGCCCGGCTGCAGCCAGTCGCTGCATCAGCGGGCGGAGCAGGGCAAAATGCTCGCGTGACCAGGGCTCGACATCGTGCCAGCGCGCAACGGCTTGGGGATGCTGCCATAAGTCGAGGTGTATCCTCCAGTCTTCGGGGGCGGGGAGTGTGGCATCAATTACGGAGAGTTCCACTTCCTGCTCAACGGGGGCACACCCAGGGGCGCTGGCGGTGATGCGGCCGCGGTAGATTCCGGGCGCTGCCTGCTGCGGCACGTTCACCTCGTACCACACACCGCGGTGAGCCCCGGCCGGGTGGGTGCAGGAGCTTTCGTGGCCGATGATGTCGTCCGTCACCACATTTCCGGCGCGGGTGTAGCGGAGCATCTGCACCGTGGCGTTTATTTCCTTGCCGGCGCTGCGGAGCGGGGTGCAGCTCACGCTGAGTCTGGCTGCCGCACCCCCGGTGGAGATAGCCAGGTGACTGCTGCAGCGTTCGCCCCGCCAGGCTTCCAGTTTCAGCGGGGTGGGGGTGAGTTCCTTATCGAAGGGATAGGAGGAGCTGGTGGTCAGCCGCTGCTGCTCCGCCGGAGCCATGCGGAGCAGCGTAGCCTGGGGCTGAGTGGTCACGGTGTGCGGGGTGGCCGCATCATACGAAGGATGCCGCTCTGCCGGATTCTGCGCGGCTGCGAAGCCGGCAGACAGGGAACACAGGCAGAAAAGGAATAAGGAAGACATTCGGCGAATCATGGAAGCATCCTACCATATTGCCGCTGCATTAGGAATAATAAATTGCGTACACTGGCGGATTGTCTGACGAAGAGGGATGTGCCGAAATCAGCTTTGGTCATCCTCTTCTTCCTCGTCGTCTTCCTCAGGGTGCAGGTGGTCGTGTATTCTGCCGCCGATGAACCATGAAAGAACCACCCACCCCAGAGCAATGAAAAGGAGGTAATTATACGAAGTGCGCCCATGCCGGAAACTGAAGTAGCGGTGCGTACGCACAATATCTGCCGGGTCGATCTGCCAGATATGAAGCCCGAGCAGGATGAGCACTCCGAGCACCAGCGCGCAGGCCAGCACATAGTACCCCTTGCGGCGGTCATCGGCATCGTCCTGCCAGGCGTTGTAGCACACCAGCCCCAGCAGCACCACAGCCATGATGAGGCCCCACACACCATAGGTTGATCCGGTCAGGTAGTTCATGCGGTTGAGTATAGAGGGGCGCAGGAACGAAGTCAATTTTTTTGTGTATTGCGCGGTTTAGTCTTTTCCCAGGGAAGGAGTTTTGCTAGAATTGCCGTGTTATGATGCTAGAATTCTACAAGATGACCGGCGCCGAACACGATTTTGTGATGGTGGATAACCGTGACCTGGAGCTCAGCAGCGTGCTGAATCCGGGGAATATCAAGGATGTCTGCAATCGCCGGTTCGGTATCGGGGCAGATGGTGTCATCGTTGTAGAACCTGCCAGAACCAAGGCTGCGTCGCTCATGCGCTATTACAATGCAGATGGCGCTGAAGTGGAGGCAACCCAGGATGCCGCCCTCTGCTTTACGGCCTTTGTGGATTTTCTGCTGGAGGGCGCCGCGAAAAGCATCCGCTTCGAGTCCAGGGGCTGCGCGCTGAAAGGTAAGGTGAACGAGGACGACAGTGTGACAGTGCAGAAGGGGGATAAGTTCTTCTCCGGCCCGGCGCTCATCGTGTTCCGCGGCGAGGTCATTATCTGCGAGGCCTGATACCCCATCCGGAATGATTCCTGCGCCAATCCATCCTCTGGATACCAAGGGTCGCCCCATTATCCTGGTGGGGCTCATGGGCTGCGGCAAGACCACCGTGGGCAAGGCGCTCAGCAAGCGCACCGGTATGCCGCTGCTGGATACCGATGCCATTATCGAGGAACAGATTGGCAAGCCGATTCCGGAAATCTTTGCAGAGCAGGGCGAGACGCACTTCCGCGCGCTGGAAACCGCGCTGCTGCGTTACCTGCTGTATAATCCCACCCCCAGTCCGTCCATCATTTCCACGGGTGGCGGTATCGTGGTGCGCCCGGAGAACCGCGAACTGCTCCGCAAGCTCGGCTTCACCGTGTGGCTGAATGTTTCTATCAACGCTCTTCTCACCCGCACAGCCAGGAGTACGAACCGCCCGCTGCTGCAGAATACCGACCGCCGCGCTGTGTTTGAACGGCTGGATTCCGAGCGCCGCCCCTTCTACAAGGAAGCCGCTCACTTCTGGCTGGAAGCTTCCCGGCTGGATGTCAATGGCGTTGCCGTACGTGTCTGCGAAGAGGCCGAGAGATTTTTTGCGGCCTTTTAAAACCGAATTTTCGGAATCCGCTGCAATAGTTGCTTGACGCGAATGGTGGTTTTATGGTAGGATTAGGCCATAGAATCACGTCATTTCAGCGAAGATTTTTTAAAGATATGAAACCTGCAACATTCAACTGCACCGTACTGCGCGACGGCCACCAGTCTCTGGCAGCCACCCGCATGTCCACCGAGCAGATGCTCGAAATTGCCCCCATCCTTGATACCATGGGCTTCTCTGCTCTGGAAACCTGGGGTGGTGCTTCCATTGACTCCGGTCTCCGCTTCCTCGGCGAGCACCCGTTCGACCGTCTTGACACCCTGAAGAAGCTGGCTCCCAAGACCCCGCACATGATGCTGCTTCGCGGCCAGAACCTGGTGGGCTACACCCATTACGCAGATGACGTGGTGGAAGCTTTCGTGAAGCTGAGCGCCAAGCACGGCATGAACATCTTCCGTATCTTCGACTGCCTGAACGACCCGCAGAACATGCGCACCTCCATCAAGGCGGCCAAGGAAGCCGGTGCCCAGGCTCACGGTACCATCTGCTACACCACTTCCCCGGTGCACAACCTCGAGTACTTCGCCAACCTGGCCAAGGAAATCGCCGACATGGGTGCCGATGCCATCGTCATCAAGGACATGGCTGGTCTGATTCCCCCGGCAGAGACTGCTGCTCTGACCGAGGCTATCAAGAAGGCCTGCAACCTGCCCGTGTGGATTCACACCCACGAGACCGCCGGTCTGGGCGCCGCCACCTACGTGGCCGGTATCAATGCCGGTGCTGACGCCGTGGACGTGTCCATTGCTCCCTTCGCCAACGGTACCGGCCAGCCGGACTGCATGCGCATGCTCGCCCTCATGAACGGTTACGAGCGCGCTCCCAAGCTGGAGGACGAGGCAGACTTCAAGAAGAAGCTCTCCGACATCTCCGCCATGCTGCAGCCGGTGTACGACAGCCTTTCCCGCTTCACCAGCCACGCCAACGAAATCGTGAACAGCGATACGCTGCGCTACCAGGTGCCCGGCGGTATGCTTTCCAACTTCCGCAGCCAGCTGAAGGAAATGAACATGACCGACAAGTTCGAGGAAGTGTTCGCTGAAATCCCCGTGGTCCGCGAGGCTCTGGGTTGGATTCCGCTGGTAACCCCCACCTCTCAGATTGTGGGTGTGCAGGCCATGATGAACGTGAAGTTCGGCCGCTGGAAGAACATCACCCCGCAGTGCGCCGACGTGGCTCTGGGCTACTATGGCCGCACTCCCGCCCCCGTGGATCCCGAGCTGCAGGCCATGTGCGCCAAGAAGATGGGCAAGGAACCCATCACCTGCCGCCCCGCCGACCTCATCAAGCCCGGCATGCAGGACCTGCGCGACAAGCTCGCTGCCAAGGGTATGCCCGCTACCGACGAGAACTGCGTCATCTACTGCATGTTCCCGCAGCAGCTTGAGGACTACTACGCCGGCAAGAAGCCCGAGCCGCCCACCACTCCCAAGCAGGAGAACTTCGGCGCTCCCGCCGCCCTCTCCACCGTGGGTGTGGCTGCTGCCATCTCCGGCCGCAACATGAAGCTCAACATCATGGGCCGCGAGTACGACGTCACCATTGAGGAGAAGTAATTGACCCTGGTGTAACCTTTTTCGACGCTGCGCTTCCCCCGCCCGGAAACGCAGCGTCTTTTCAAAATAGTAAAACGATGATGAAAACCGCACTTATACTTGCCGCCGGTCTGCTTTGCAGCCCGATGCTTCAGGCTATTCAGGCACCTGCTGAAGCTCCCTTTGCCCGCCCGGTGGAGGAATCTGCCAAGCTGATTGATGACTGCATCAACGCGATGAATGATGTGCTGACCACCTACGAGGCTATCAAGGATACCGCTTCTGCCGATGCTGCTGCAGATAAGCTCAAGCCGCTTCATATCCGCATGCAGCAGGCTGTGGATAAGGTGAACTCCATCGGCGAGGCTGATGCCGCCACGCAGAACCTTTTCATGACCAAGCTGCTGCCCATGCTTTTTGTGAATGGTTCCCGCACCCAGATGGCGCTGGAGCGTATTCGCCAGAATGACTACTACGGCAGCGAGAAGCTGCGCCATTTCATGGAAGTAGAGCTGCAGCCCCAGGGCTGAGGCCGACGACGGAAGCGTTTTTATTCACCGACCGGGTACAGGATATCCGGTCGGCTTTCGTTATACCAGCAGGCTCCCTGCGGTGTTTCGCGGCGGTGGAGCTCGTGGAACGTGTAATCGTGGTAGTACAGGTTGCTTTTAGCGGTGAAGAGGAAGGGTATATCCGAGGGCAGGGGAGTGAGCCCGACGGTATCGATATGCACGCGTTTTCCGCCTGTGAATTGAAGAATGGCCAGCGGCAGAAGCATGGGGCGGCCCCTTCGCAGGAAAAAGATATTTTCCAGAACGATGAGTTCGCCGGAGGTATGCCACGCAGTGATGTGCTTCCGGAACCGCTGCGCAAAGAAGCGGGAGGAGCCGAAGTTGATATTGTGCTGGTACAGAGCTTCGCAGAGTTGCCCCAGACTCAGATTGTCATCCAGCGGGTCGAATGGTGCGAAGTGGTACGGTTTCCCTTTGTGCGTTACCCAGCCCATGGGTTCCTGCACTATCTCCGCTGCGGACAGCTTGAGCCGGGTTCCTTCGGCATGTGAGGATTGCCGCGGCAGCTCCGCAGGTTCAACCCAGGCTAGTGACGTGCCCGGAATCAGGAATGCAGCCAGGACTGCCAGTGCGAGTCGTTTCATGCGTACGGGGGATTTTACGTTAATCCTCCACACAGAGCAGACCTCTGGCGTGGGCTTCGGCGGTGGGGCCGCTGGTGCCGAGCATGCGGACAAGCTCGGAAATGCGGGCAGTGCCGCCGACTTCTTCCAGGCGCGAAACGGTGCGGCCTTCGGCTGTCTGCCCCTTGGAGATGAGGTAGTGGTGGTCGGCCAGTGCGGCGACCTGCGGGAAGTGTGTGATGGCGATGACCTGGTGTTCGCGCCCCAGTTCGCGCATTTTCATGCCCACGGCGCGGGCGATTTCGCCGCCTACGTTGGCATCAATTTCGTCGAAAATGAGCAACGGTGTATCATCCTGCCGGGCCAGAGCACTCTTGAGCGCCAGCATCACGCGGGCGAGTTCGCCGCTGGAGGCTATGAGTCGCAGGGCTTTCTGCGGTTCGCCCGGGTTGGGTCCGAAAAGGAACTCGACTTCTTCCATCCCCTGCGGACCGGGTTCGGGCAGGGCTGTCAGCTGAGCGGTGAAGAGCGACTGGCGGAAGCCCAGGTGCCGCGCGTGGGTAAGGAAATCCTGCTCCAGACGAGGGGCGGCGGCGGCGCGGGCCGCAGAAAGTGCTTTGCCTGCTTCTATGACTCCGGAGAAGCAGCGTTGTTCCTCGGCCTGCAGTTCCTCGAGCCTCTGTTCGCGGTTGCCTATGGCATCGAGCTTCGCGCGGCAGGTTTCCAGATGCTCCGATATGGCTTCGAAATCGGCTCCGTATTTACGCTTCAGATTATCCAGCAGAGCAATGCGGTTTTCCAGTTCGGCCAGCTCCGCGGGGTCGCATTCCAGCGTTTCTACGTAATCCTGCAGGTTGGCAGCCAGGTCCTCTGCGGTGTCGATGAGGGTTTCCAGGCTTTCCAGCCACGGGGCGCAGGAGGCATCGAGTCGCTCCAGGTCGCGGCCGCTGCGCACAAGCTGGTGCAGGGTGCTCAGCAGCGAGCCGTCCTCGCCATCCACCATGTGGGCCATGGGCAGGGCGGTATCTCGCAGGCGGTTGGCATTGCGGGCGCGCTGCCAGCGGGCTTCCAGCCCCTCCACCTCTTCTGCGGTGAAGGCTGCGGTTTCGATTTCTTCGACCTGGTGGCGCAGGAAATCCAGTTCCCGTTCATTGGCCATTTCACTTTCCTGCAGGTTGCGGTAAGCGGTGCGTGCATCGAGCCAGGCGCGGTAGGCGGCGTGGTAGGCTGCCAGAGCAGGGGCATCCTCGGCAAAGGCATCGAGCAGGCAGAGCTGGCGTTCCTGAGAGGTGAGGGAGCGGTGCTCCTCCGGGTGGTGCATGTCCACCAGTCCCGCGCCGATGCGTTTGAGCAGCTGCAGGGTGACAGGGCTGCTGTTGATGAACTGGCGGTTGCCGGTGGCGGTGACCACGCGGCGGATGATGAGCAGGCCATCCTCGCAGGGGGGTACGCCGCTTTCTTCCAGCATGGCATTCAGCGCGGCGGTGTCGCGCAGCTGGAACACGGCCTCGATGCTGCACTGCGTCTCCCCACTGCGGATGAGACTTTTATCTGCTCGCTCACCCAGGGCGAGCGAAATGCCGCCCATGATGACGGATTTGCCGGCACCGGTCTCGCCGGTGATACCCAGGAACCCCGCGCGGGGTTCCCAGCTGAGTTCATCTACCAGGGCCAGATTCCGTATCTTGAGCAGGGAAAGCATAATTTATCTTTGCGTTATGCGGCAGATTATGCCATAATGCGCGCGGAAATCAAAACTAAAATCGGATGCTGAACGTACTTTTCCTGGGCAGCGGCACTTCCACCGGGGTGCCTGTGATTGGTTGTGAATGCGAGGTATGCCGCTCGGCAGACCCTCGCAACCGGCGTTGGCGTTCATCTGTGCTGGTGCGTTCGGCAACTACCACGCTGCTGGTTGATTCCTGCCCGGACTTGCGGGCCCAGGCGCTGCAGCACAAGCTGACGGCTATAGATGCGGTGCTCTACACGCATGAGCATCTGGACCATACCACGGGTTTTGATGAAATGCGCGCTTTCTGCTGGCGGCGTACGGAGCGCCTGCCGCTGTATGCGGGGAGCCATTGCCTGGCGCATCTGAAGCGCATGTTCGGCTGGGCATTTGATGAGAAGAATACCTACCAGGGGTACATCCGCCCCGCAGCGCATGATCACGAAGGAAAGCCCTTTCTGGTGGGGGACATTGAGGTGACCCCGGTGAGGGTGGTGCATGCCACGGTGGAGACCTATGGCTATGTGTTCCGCTGTGGCGGGGTGAGTTTCGGCTATGTGCCCGATATTCAGGAATTGCCGGCAGAATCTGCCCCGCTGCTCAGGCATCTGGATGCGCTGGCTATGGATGGCCTGCGCTTCCGCCCGCACCGCACGCACTTCTGCGTGGATGATACGGTGGCAGCCATGCAGCAGCTCCAGCCCCGCCGCGGTTATATCACCCACGTGGGGCACGAGGTGGAGTATGGTGCGCTCTGCAGTTATCTGCCGGAAGGCATGGAGCCGGCATACGATGGTATGCTGCTTAAGCTGCGCTGAGCGGTGCCTCTTTTCAGGTGAAATGCGGCTCCGTCACCGGGTCTGGCGGTGACAAATGGAGGCTGCTGTGTTTGAATGCAGACCGGCAAGAGCACGGGTCTGCCCCAATCCGCCCATCGGAGGCGGACCGCAACCACCCGTGCCGCGCGGCCCCTGGACCCCGCAGTTTCCGGGTAATCCTGTCTGCAGCCGATTTGCCGGATTAACAAATGAACCACTATTAGATTATGGCTGATATTGAAAGTAACTACCAGATTAAGTATTCGGAAAAATGGGGCAGCTATCTCCAGCAGGAGGTGTCGCGCCTTGATAAGTATGTGACCGTGGAAACCGGGCTTACCGGTAAGATGGCGGCATTCGACCAGTATGGCCTGCTTTCGTTCACGGAGAAAACCACACGCATGCAGAGTACGGTGCCCGATGAGGCTCCTACCAGACGCCGCGTGATTTACCCCAAGATTTTCACCAAGGCCGTGGGATTCGATGAGTTCGACGCCAAGAAGCTGGCCAATATCGATGTGCCGGTGAGCAAGACGATAGAAAGCCTGCGTGCCGCCGCAGGGCGTTGCATGGATAAGGTGATGATAGATGCCTTCCTGGGAGCGAATTACACTGGTGAAAACGGCACGACGAGTGTTAATCTGCCGGGTTCGCAGATTGTGGCAAAGGATTACGTGGATAGCGGGACCGCTGCCAGCAGTAACCTGACCGTGGCCAAACTGCGCCGCGCGCTCACCATTCTGCAGAAAAATGAGGCGTGGAGCGATGAACGCCGGGCCTATGGAGATGAACTGGTGCTGGCCTGTACCAGCAGCCAGATTAACGCACTGCTTCAGCAGCAGGAAGTCTCCAGCTTCGATTACAATGCGGTGCGTGCCCTGGCGGAAGGTCGCCTGGATACGTTCCTCGGCTTCCGTATCATCCGCACCGAGCAGTTGCCGGTCGACAGCTCCAATGTGCGTTCCTGTATCGCCTGGGTGAAGAGCCGCGCTCAGTTCGGTATATGGGATGATTTCAAGGTGAAGCTCTCTGTGCGCGATGACCTGGACGAAACGCTGCAGGTCCGCGCTAAGTTCGCCTGCGGTGCTACCCGACTGCAGGAAGAGGGCTTTGTGAAGATTCTCTGCGCAGAATAAGGCGCAGGCAGAGGAGAAAGGGAGAAAAAACACCCCCGGTGGAGAAATCCACCGGGGGAAATCGTCTTTTTGGCTTGCCAAAACTGGGCTTGGCCGCTAGAATAAGCCCGTACAAATCGTACTAACTTTCTTTAATTCTTATTATGAAACCTACACTTCTTGTTCTCGCAGCAGGTATGGGCAGCCGTTATGGTGGCCTGAAGCAGCTTGACCCCATGGGCCCCAATGGTGAAGTTATTCTTGACTACTCCGTGTACGACGCCATTCGCGCCGGCTTCGGTAAGGTTGTCTTCATCATCCGCAAGGATTTCGAAGAGGTATTCAAGGCTCAGGTGGGTGCCCGTTTTGCCGGCAAGATTGAAGTGGACTACGCTTTCCAGGCTCTTGATGATCTGCCCGAGGGTTACAGCGTTCCCGAGGGGCGCGTGAAGCCCTGGGGTACTGCCCACGCTCTGCTCGCCGCCCGTGACGTGGTGAAGGAACCCTTTGGTGTGGTGAATGCTGATGATTTCTACGGCGCCGATGCTTTCCAGAAAGCTGCCGAGTTCCTGACCGCTACGCCCGCTGCTGATGGTAAGGAGCACTACGGCATGATTGGCTACCCTCTCAAGAATACGCTCAGCGACCACGGCGATGTGAACCGCGGTATCTGTGGTATCAAGGATGGTTACCTCGACAGCGTGGAGGAGTACACCAAGATCAAGATGGAAGAGGACGGCGTATGCCGTGGCGACAGCCTGAGCGGTGAGCGCAACCCGGTGAATCCCGAGGAGCTTGTTTCCATGAATTTCTGGGTGTTCCCTGCCAGCTTTATTGACCAGATCAAGGATCACTTCACCCGCTTCCTGGCTGCTCACGGCAGCGAGCTGAAGAGCGAGTGCTACATCCCCACCGTGGTGGACGAACTCATTCACAACGGCAAGGCTGACTGCAGCGTCATCAAGACCACGGCCAACTGGCTCGGTGTGACCTACCCCAGCGACAAGCCCGCTGTGGTGGAGAGCATTGCCAAGCTTGTGGAGGACGGTGTGTACCCCGCAAATCTCGGTTAAGTTTATGTTCGACCTTCAGAAAATTGCTGGTCTGTTCGACATTCGCGCAGACTATGTGTTTGGCGAGCCGTACGGCTCCGGCCATATCAACGACACCTTCCGCATTGAGGTGGAGCAGGCCGGTATTCGCCTGCGCTACATCCTGCAGCGCGTGAACAGCAACGTGTTCCGTCAGCCCATCGGTCTGATGGAGAACGTGAAGCGCGTGACGGATGAGGCTCTGCGCGTCCTCCTTGAGGAAGGGTGCAAGGAGGCCTACCGTCGTACCCTCACCATCATCCCCGCCAAGGACGGCAAGCCTTATGCTCAGGATGAGGAGGGTAACGTGTGGCGTGTGTATCCCTTCATCGAGCGTGCCCGCACTTACGACATGATTGAGAACCCCGGCCAGTGCGTCGAGGTGGCCCGTGCTTTCGGTAATTTCCAGAAGCTGGGTGCCAATCTTCCCGGTGCCCCGCTTTTTGAGACGATTCCTGATTTCCACAACACCACGAAGCGTTTCCAGAACTTCCAGAAGGCCATTGCTGCCGACCCCCTGGGCCGCGCCCGGGAGGTGCAGAAGGAAATCGACTGGTACCTCTCCCGTGAGGCAGATTGCCACAAGGTTGTGAACTTCCTGGCCAGCGGTGAGCTGCCTCTGCGCGTGACGCATAACGACACCAAGCTCAACAACGTGATGCTTGATGACGTGACTGGTGAAGGTATCTGCGTGATTGACCTGGATACCACCATGCCCGGTTCCGCTCTGTACGACTTCGGTGATATGATCCGCACCTCCACCTCCCCCGCTGCGGAGGACGAGAAGGATCTTTCCCGTGTCACCATGCGCATGGAGTACTTCGAGGCTCTGGCCAAGGGTTACTGCGAGGCTGCTACCTTCCTCACCCCGCTTGAGAAGGAACTGCTTCCGTTCTCCGGTAAGCTCCTCACCATGGAATGCGGTATGCGCTTCCTGACCGACTACCTCGAGGGCGATACCTACTTCAAGATTAAGCGTCCCGAGCACAACCTCGACCGCACCCGCACCCAGATGGCCCTCGTGGAATCCATTGAGGCCCAGATGGACGAGATGATGAAGGTTGTGGCCA
>JAZRBC010000043.1:0-4376 GCA_045634905.1 Akkermansia sp. | reverse complement strand
CATAGACGCTCATGCACTAAGCAGGAGTAATAGCGAGAGCCGTGAAGAAATTCTTGTTCATCATCTGTCGGGAATTATGGTTTGTTGTGAAACGAAAGTTCCTCGCTGCAATTTGCAGCATGCTGAAAATAACATACGAGACACGGCGCGTCAAGTATATTCTTCTCTAACATTATGGGATTTCAGTGACATACGCCTATTGCCGCCACGAATCGAGCGCTGGTTTTGGCGGGGATATTACGCGTTGGCGTAATTAAGCGAGATTGTTGTTTTCGGGGCACTGGACTTGAGTCCCGTAAATCACGGAGAGTTTAATCGGGACTGAAGTCCCGTGCTCCGATGAAGTTCATCGCTAAAGTCAATTTATTGCGCAGAGTTGCTTTTATTCAGGCCAGCCCCTGGCGCATGGCGGCTACATCCGGGGTGCGGCCGAACCAGTGTTCGAAGGCGATGGCACCCTGCCAGAGGAGCATACCGAGCCCGGTGGCAGCGGTGCAACCGCGGGCTGCTGCGGCGCGGCGCAGGGCAGTATCGTGGGTCACGATGTCGTAGACCATCTGCCCGGGGCTCAGCCAATCCGGGGAAATGGGCATGGGGTCGCCCTCGTGCAGCCCCAGGCTGGTGGCATTCACGACCAGATCTGCAGCGGCCAGGGCTGCAGGCAGTTCCGGTGAGTCGAAATGAAGCGTGGCAATGGGGGCTGAGGTGTGGGCCGCCAGCATTTCTGCCAGACCTGCGAGTTCGGGGCGGGGGCGGTTCACCAGGGTGAGGGCAGGGCAGCCTTCCAGTGCACATTGGCAGGCCAGGGCGCTGCCTGCGCCACCGCAGGCTCCCATGATAAGCACGCGGAGCTCCCGCAGCGGGCGGCCGCAGGCTTCCTCAATAGCGCGGGAGAAGCCGGGCCCGTCGGTGTTGTAGCCATGCCAGCCATCAACTCGGCGCACCAGAGTATTGACCGCGCCGCTCAGCCGGGCCAGCGGGTCGAGGGTGGTGGCCGCATCATGCGCGCGGCGCTTGAAGGGCACAGTGACATTTACCCCCACAAAACCACGCCCGGCCAGAGCATCCAGCAGCGCTTCGAACTCCCCCGGTTCTGTGCCGGCCAGCAGGCGCACATAGCGCAGACCGGTACCGGCGGCATCCAGAGCGGGTTGCTGCATCTGCGGGGATTTGGAGTGGGCAATCGGGTTGCCGATGACCCCGACCTTCGCGTCGGCGGGGAGTTCGTCCAGCTGGTCGATGGTGTAGAAGGCGCGCATGGCGGAAAAAGATTAACGCAAAATGGGGCCGAGGCTCATTTTGCGTTAATCGGAGGATTTTAAAGAGGTTTCTTTACTTCTTCTCCACGGTGGTGGCGGGAGCCTCCTTGGGAGTGCTGGAGACGATGCTGGTCTTGGCAATTTTGATGGTCACGCTGGGGGCGATTTCCATGCGTACTGCATCCTGCTCCACCTTGGTGATGACACCGTAGATACCACCGGCAGAAACCACCTTGTCGCCGGGCTTCAGGCTGTCCTGGCGCTCCTTGAGCTCCTTCTGCTGCTTGCGCTGGGGACGGATGAGCAGGAAGTAGAAGATGATACCGATAAGACCGAAGGTAATCAGCATGTTGATGGGGTCACTCTGCTGACCGGCAGCAGCCTGGGCAATGTAGATAGCGTTCATTGTATGTCGTTTGCTTGGTAACGCGAGATGAAACTGCGCTTGAACGCAGCGAATTCACCGGCTGCAATGGCGCTTCTCGCTTGCGCCATGAGCCGCAGGTAAAAGTGAAGATTCTGGAACGAGAGCACGCGCAGTGCGAGCATCTCCCCGGCTCGGAAGAAGTGACGCAGTGCCGCGCGGGAGAAGCGGGTCACGTGCGGGTGGCCCTCCGGGTCGAGCGGGCGGGGGTCATCCTTCCACCGCTGGTTCTTGATGTGGATGGGGCCGTCCGGGGTCATGGCAATGCCGTGGCGGGCCAGTCGCGTGGGCATCACGCAGTCGAACATATCCACCCCTCGCTCAATCATTTCCAGCAGCTGGGTGGGGGTACCCAGTCCCATGGCGTAGCGGGCTTTGTTCTGCGGCAGGTAGGGGGTGCTGTTTTCGATGGCGCGCAGCATTTCCTCCTCCGGTTCGCCCACGGACACTCCACCGATGGCGTAGCCGTCGAAATCCATGGCGGCGAGTTCCTCGGCGCAGGCGCGGCGAAGGTCGGCATAGACCGAGCCCTGTACAATGCCGAAGTGTTGCTGCAGGCCGTTGCCACTCATGGGCTGGTGCTCGTCTACCCAGGCTTTGCAGCGTTTTGCCCAGCGCAGGGTGAGCCCCAGAGATTTTTCTGCATACTTGCGGTCGCAGGGGTAGGGCGGGCATTCATCGAAGAGCATGGCGATATCGCTGCCCAGATTTGCCTGAATCTCCATGCTGCGTTCCGGGGTGAGCATCATGTACGCGCCGTCCACGTGGTTGCAGAAGCGCACGCCTTCTTCGGTAATCTTGCGCAGACGCGCCAGACTCCACACCTGGAAGCCGCCGGAGTCGGTGAGCATGGGGCGGTTCCAGCCGGTGAAGGTGTGCAGACCGCCCAGGTTGCGGATAGCCTCATCGCCGGGACGCAGGCAGAGGTGGTAGGTGTTGCCCAGCACAATCTGGGCGCCCAGCGCCTCCAGATCCTCCGGGTGCAGGGTTTTCACCGTGCCCTGGGTGCCCACGGGCATGAAAATGGGGGTGGGCACATCGCCATGCGGCAGATGCAGCGTGCCCAGACGCGCACCACTGGGGTCTACCTTGTGTAAATCAAAGGACATCGTTCTTCACGTAGCGGGCGGCAAAGATGGGCTTGCCCATCGCCTCCCATTGTTTCTGGAAATCGGTTTTCGGGTAGAACGGGGCGTTCCACTCCTCGCGGCGGAAGAGGGGACTGGCATCCATTTTCTCGCATACCCACTGGAAATACTCCTCGTGGTCTGTCTTGAACAGTACCTCGCCGCCCGGCGCAAGAGCGCGGTGCAGCACGGGGACGAATGAATCCTGCACCAGGCGGTTCTTGTGGTGCTTCTCCTTCGGCCAGGGGTCGGGGAAGAGGTAGTGCAGTCGGCTGATGCTGCCGGGAGCCACCATCCATTCCAGGAAGTAGCGGCTCTCCACGCGCAGCCCGCGCACATTGCTCAGCCCGCGGCGGGCGCTCTCGTTGCATACCTTGCGGATGCGACCCAGCAGGCGCTCCACCCCCAGAAAGCGGGTCTCGGGGTAGTGCTCGGCCATCGCCAGCAGGAATCCGCCGTCGCCACAGCCCAGGTCTACCTCGAAGCTGTCGCCGTTGCCGAAAATTTCCGCCACTCCGTAGCGGGCAAAATAATCTTCTGGTACAAAGGCCGTGTTCATCGTCGCGCGTATTTTACAGGAGCATGCCTGCCAAGTCAATGGTATATGCGGGTGGGTGACACATTCAGAGAGGTGTTGTTCCGGCAGGACTGTGTAAATGAGTGTTTAGTGGGGAGTTTCAATAATGGAAAGTATGGCTTCACGCACCCACTAAATGATGATTTACACCCCGTTAATAAAATAACCCGGCTGGTCGGGAGTACCGAACCAGCCGGGGTTAAGGGAATTAGTGTTGTGGTTGCCGTAAGGTTGTTTACGCCTTGAGAGCAGCACCCTCCTTGGCCTCGATAGCCTTCTTGGCCTGCTCGAAAACAGCCTTGAAAGCCTCCGGGTTGGCGATAGCCAGCTCGGACAGGGACTTGCGGTCCAGATCGATGTTGGCGGCCTTGAGCCCCTCCATGAAACGGGAGTAGGTCAGACCGAGGGGACGCACGGCGGCGGAGATACGAGCGGTCCAGAGGCGACGGAACTGACCCTTACGCTTCTTACGGTCGCGGTACTCATACTGCCATGCTTTGTAAACAGCATCCTTAGCGTAGCGGAAGAGCTTGCTGCGGAAACCGCGGAAGCCCTTGGCGCGAAGCAGGATGCGCTTGCGGCGGGCGCGGGATGCCGGCCCATTTGTAGCACGTGCCATAGTTCTTTTTTATCTATATGCGTTGAACAGACTGTTCTTCCTCACCTCCTTGCAGTCTCGCCTGTTCGATCCCCGACAGTATATCGCGGGGAAGGCTGCACGAAGGCCGCCCGATATGCGAGCGGTGCTTGGCTGGTAGCCATGTTCCTCGGCTTAAGCGAAGGGCATGTTCTGCTTCACTGCCCAAACCTGGGTGGCGTCCACCAGAGCGGGACGTCCAAGAGCGCGCTTGCGCTTGCTGGACTTCTTCTGGAGAATGTGACGCTTACCCTGCTTGCGACGCAGAACCTTGCCCGTGCCGGTCACCTTGAAACGCTTGGCCACGGCCTTACGTGTCTTGTTGATACCACCTTTGCGGGTCATGGTGCAG
>JAZRBC010000042.1:0-5332 GCA_045634905.1 Akkermansia sp. | reverse complement strand
TCCTCCTCCAGCGTCATTTCCGGGTTATCCTTGCCCAGTCCCTGGTAGAGCTTCTCCAGATTCCGGCGGAAATCCGGTGCAAACATACCGGTGAACTCTGCCGGTGCCGCCGGAAGTGCAGCCGGCCGGTTCGCACGAGCCTGCCGGAGCTGGCGCAGGCATATATATGCCCCCACGCCGGCTACTGCCAGTCCCGGCAGGAATAATCCGCTGCTGCCGCTTTCCTGGTCCCAGGATTGATAAGCCACCACCGCCCCGAGCAGGGCTATGGCTATGTAAGGTTTGATGCTGGGTGTGTCTGCTGCCATGCCGGCACCATCATAATTCATCCGCTCTTCTTACTCAAGCCATTTTATTAAGGAAAACTTAAATATCGCTTGACTAAACACCGATTATCTGGTACTAAAGCGGCATGCGAATCGTGATGATGGCAACGGGGGATATCGCAATACCCTCATTTCAGGCACTTGCTGCCACCGGAGAGGTGGTGGCGCTGATAACGCAGCCGGACCGTCCGGTGGGGCGCCACATGGAACTCACGCCGCCGCGCGTCAAGGTGGTGGCGGAGCAGCTGGGTATACCCGTGTTCCAGCCGGAGAAGATGCGCGATGCCGCCGCAGTGGAGCAGCTGCGTGCGTATGAACCGGATATCGTGGTAGTCATGGCTTACGGTCAGATTCTCTCTCAGGAAGTCATTGATGTACCGCGTATTGCCTGTATCAATGCCCATGCATCGCTGCTGCCGCGCCACCGCGGCGCTGCCTGCATACAGGCGGCCATTGAGGCTGGTGATGATGAGACCGGTATCACTATCATGCACGTGGTCAGGAAGCTCGATGCTGGCGATATCATCTGCCAGGTTGCGATTCCGCTGCGTGGAACAGAAACGGCGGAAAGCCTGCACGATGATCTGGCGCAACTGGCTCCCGGTGCCTTGAAGGAAGCCATTTCCTCCCTTGCGGATGGTGTGGATATGCGCGAGGAGCAGGATGAGAACCTGATGACGTATGCCCCTAAACTGCTGCGTGCCGACGGCCAGATTGACTGGAATCAGCCTGCGTTGCAGGTGTCGCGCAAGATTCGCGCCTACCACTCCTGGCCGGGCACTTTTACGATATATCCATCCGTAAAGAGTGGGCAGGACAAGACGCTCAAGATTTATCCGCCGGTGGATTTGTTCTCGTATATCCGCAAACCGGCCGATGCTGTACCCGGCATGGTGCTGGAATCCGGGCCGGAAGGCATGCTTATTTCCTGCGGTGGCCGCCGCGGTGGTGCTATCCGCATCACCACCATGCAGCCCAGCGGCGCCCGCAAGATGAACGCCGAAAGTTTCTTTGCCGGCCACAAGATTATGCCCGGCACCATTTTAGGAATTCCCACAACACCCACCGTATAAATCCCATGGCACCGCGACAGAGAGCAGAAAACAAGAAGATGCTGGGCCTGTATGTAGACAGTGCCCTGGTTGAGAAGTTCCAGAAGGCCTGTGCCTACTACGGACAGACCATGACTTCCGCCGTTACCCTTTTCATCGAGGAGACGGTGCAGGAGTATGAGGAATTGCTCAAGGAGGAGGGCGAGGAGTAATCAGACGCCCTTTACCAGCTTCGCATCTTTCCCCGACGCGGTGCTCCGGCACCGCGTTTTTTTGGGGGCTGTTTCAGATTTGCTGGTAGATATATGTAGCAGAAGCCGCTGGCGTGATGAACGGACCAAGATTAAGCGTTTGTATAATTAAGCGAGATTATTGTTTTCGGAGCACGGGACTTCAGTCCCGTAAATCACGGAGAGTTTAATCGGGACTGAAGTCCCCTGCTCCGATGAAGTTCTTCGCCCAATTCCAATTTGAGGCGCTGGTGGCGACTACGTGGGAATCGCCAGGGATGTCCCTAGGTGTGCCCAAGTTTTTTTCGGGGAAAGTCGGTCTTTTGTTACCGGGGCTGTGGTGCAGCGGGCTGAACTTGTTCTGTCTGCTGCCCAGCATCTTCCTTTTCATCGCCGGAGGTCCAGGCACAGATGGCAATGACCACGTACACGGGGGTAAGAATGGCTCCGGCCAGATTCACCACGCTGCCGATGATGCGCCAGCGGGTGATGAGCGAAAGCGCCAGCACCGCCAGACTGATGATGATGCCCACCACCGCAATGGTGATGGTCAAGGCAATGTCGTGCGGCTCGCCGGGAGTGGAAGGCCTGGTGAAGACAAAATGCATGACCGCCGGCACCAGCGCCAGCAAGAGGGTGGCACCAAAGCTGTCCCAGCTGTTGAAGGCGTTGAAATCTTCCTGTTCCTCATTCATGCAGGGGCAGTATATCCTGCCCGCGAGCACATGGCAATTCCTTTTTTCGGTTAGTGTGTTCACAGTGTAAAATTTGCTTTACAAAAGCTGAGTATTCAGGCATTCTCTGCGCCGTCTATGTCATTTTCTGAACTTGGTATCTGCCCGGAGATTCTGGAAGCCATCGAGGTGCTCGGCTTTGAAACCCCGTCTCCCATTCAGGAACGCGCCATTCCCCCGGCTCTGGGCGGGGCAGATATTCTGGGCCTTTCCCACACCGGTTCCGGCAAGACGCTTGCTTTCTCCATTCCCGCGCTGGAATGCATAGACCCCGGTCTGCGTGCTGTGCAGGTGCTCTGTCTGGCTCCCACCCGTGAGCTGGCAGTGCAGATTTGCCGTGAGGTGGATAAACTTGCCCTCTTCCTGGATGGCGTTTCCGCTGTGCCGATTTACGGTGGTGCCTCCTTTGCTCCGCAGCTGGCGGCACTGAAGCGTGGTGTGCAGTTTGTGGTGGGTACCCCCGGCCGCGTCATCGACCTCATGGAGCAGGGCGAACTCAAGGCCGACAGCATCAACATGCTCATTCTCGATGAGGCGGACGAAATGCTCGACATGGGCTTCCAGGAGGATATTGACCGCATCGTGGCCATGCTGCCCACTGAGCGCCAGACCCTCCTGTTCTCCGCCACCATGTCCCCCGCCATCCGTGGCCTGGTGGAATCTGTGGCCCAGGATCCGCAGGAGATTTCCATCGAGCGCCCGCAGCTCACCGTGCCCACCTGCGAGCAGCTGGTGTATGAGGTGGTCTTCTCTTCCCGTATCGAGGTGCTCAGCCGCCTTATCGAGATGGGCCGCATGAAGCGCGGCCTGGTGTTTGCCAATACCAAGCGCGTGGTGGATGATATTGTGGACGGCCTGCTGGCCCGTGGCTATGCTGTGGACCGCCTGCACGGCGACATGCCCCAGACCCTCCGTGAACGCGTCATGGATTCCTTCCGCAAGGGAAATCTCAACGTACTCGTCGCTACTGATATTGCGGCCCGTGGCCTTGATATCGACGACGTGGACACCGTGGTGAATTTCGAGCTCCCCCGTGACCCCGAGGACTACGTGCACCGCATCGGCCGCACCGCCCGCGCCGGGCGCAAGGGCAGGGCTGTTTCCTTCATCGGCCGCCGCGATTTCTCGCTCCTCGCCCGCTTGGAGCGCTTTGTGGGCGTGCGTATGCAGCGCGAAAAGGTCATGACCGGCACCCAGGTAGAGGAAGTGCGCCGCGAGTCACTGGTGGACGAGATTCTGGAAAATGCTGCCACCGCCACCGAGCTGCCCGAAGCGCTGCTGGACATTGACCTGCCGGCGGAGCAGCTGCTGGCTGCCATGTTCAACCTGCTGGTAGCCAAGACCAGCCGCGAGATTCAGCCCATTCCCGAGGATCGCCCCAGCAAGTTCTCCCGCAGCAACCGCAGCGCAGATGCCGATGCCCCCGCCGTGGAAAAGGGCAATGACTGGAGCAGCCTGCAGCAGAGCGTCACCCTTTTCATGAACGGTGGCAAGCTTCTCGGCCTGCGCCCCAAGGACATCGCCGGTCTTTTCTACAACGAAGGTGGCGCCCCCAAGGGCACCGTGGGCGATATCAAACTCTTCCTCAAGCACACCCTCATAGAAGTCACCCCCGAGATTGCACCCCAGCTCATCGAGCGCCTGGGTACCTGCGAAATCTGTGGCTACGAAGTCAACGTGCGCGAGGATAAAGGCCGCCCCGAATCCAGCAATGCTCCGCATGAACGCGAGTTCCGCCCCCGTGAGCGTGAACGCCGCGGTGCCTCCTACGCCGGCCGTGGCAACACCAGCTTCCGCCGCGACCGCGAAGACCGCGGCAACTTCCGAGACCGCCGCGATGCCCGTGACCGTGGCGACTCCCGCTCCCGCGGTGAACGCTCCGAACGCGTCTTCTACGACAAGTTCAGCCGCCGACCTCGCCGCCGCGATTAAGCTAGCTTTTCCCCTCGGTCCGCTCCGCAGGAGCGGATATCGTCCCCGCCATCGGCGGGGATATCGTCCAGCCCTCCGGGCTGGATTTCGTCCGCGAAGCGGATTTCGTTCCCAGTCCGACCAGCACAATTTTGTCCCAATCCATGGGAAATAGTTCGCCCCGGTAAAACGGCTAACGATATCGCCGCAGTAGCGGCGACGAAATCCACGCAGAGCGTGGACGATATCGCGGCATAAGCCGCGACGAAATCCGGACTACGCTCGGACTTGTTCCCCCCGGTCCGCTCCGCAGGAGCGGATATCGTTCCCTGTTTCTCCATGATATTCCCAAAGTTCAATCATTGGGATACAAGAAAACACTGCCCTGGCCATCCTGAGCCGTCGTTACTGTGGACAGCTTGATGCATCACGTCAGCATTTTGTGTAGCTGCTTGCCGTCTCTCTAGTCCGAACGAAATGAAGAGTGCTATCAATCTGCCGCGGATTTGAGCCGCTGCTAAAATTGCATGAAGACAGGAGAAGTCATTGTGCCCTTCTGATATCGGATGTGTCCGTTTTTATGCCTTCCTATGAAAATGTGTAAAATAATTTTTCGCTCTAACCCGCACGAAAACAAGGTGGTTAGGGCAGGTGTGGAAAAATAATGCACAAAAAATCTCAAAAATGAGCTTGACGTTTCATCCGGGTTCTGGTAAGCTTTGCCTCGCACCCCGCTACGGGGTAGCCCGAATGAGAAAGCGAATCAACGCTCACTACGGCCGGGCGAGGCAATTTTTCAAGTATGACTTTCCGAGGCGCCGAGGGCAGCAGAAATGCAGCTCACTGGCTTTAACAACCTGCCAGGCGGGGCGCCGGAGAGGATAAAGAGAGGGAAGGAAAAGGTCGTGACGCGTGCCGTGGCCTGCGCCGGGATGAAGTTCTTCGGAACTTCGGAGCGGGGTAACACGGCACTGTCAGAATTGGAATGAGCTAAATGAAAAGCCAATTCTGATGGTCCAGCAATTTCTTAAATTATATTATGGAGAGTTTGATTCTGGCTCAGAACGAACGCTGGCGGC
>JAZRBC010000041.1:0-5614 GCA_045634905.1 Akkermansia sp. | reverse complement strand
GACCATGAATCAGAATGAAAGTATCATCACATTGCTGGGTAAGGGCGGCGCGGATTGCTGTGTAAGAGACCACCTGGGGCATGCGCCGCTTCATGCGCTGGCCTATTCCTACTGCATCATGCAGGCGCCGGGTGAATACAGCGCTGATACGGAATATGTGACTGATACGTACAGGACCACACTGGAGATTTATAAAAGCTTTGGCGAGGACCTCAATATGAGGAATGCTCAGGGGCAGACTCTGCTGCTCATGGCGCTGTTTGAGCAGAATCCGGTGCTGCTGAGTGTGCTGCTGGCGAATGATTCGGTTGATGTGAATGCGGTGGCGGCGAACGGATACACAGCTTTGCACTGGGCGGTGCTGCTGGATGACCGCAATGCGGCGGAGCTGCTGGCATGGCATACAGGTGTGGATTTGCACAAAAAAGATAACTTTGGTCGCACTCCTCTGGATTTGCTCAAGGAGGTTTCCTCTGTAGAGATGAAATGCCGCAAGTATGTGGCGGCTGCCTATGCCGCCGAATCGGCCGCCAGGGCTGCGGCTAAGGAAGGTGTAAGAACCCGGCGTGTGGCTGCTGCACTGAAACGTGCTGCTGCCGAGGCCGCGGCAAAGGCCCGGAGTGCCGCTGAAGCTGAGACTAAGGCCAGAGTTCGGGTCAATCAGTTCGCCCGGCGCAGGGCCATGGCCCAGGAGCAGGTCAGAATCATGGCTGAGTCTCAGTCCCGGGCTGAGTCTGAAGCAGCCGCCAGAGGCAGAGCTTCTGAGGCGGCCGCAGCCGCTGTTGTGGCTCTGGAGCAGTCCAGGACTGCTGCTGAGCTTGAGATAGAGGCAGCGACGCGGAATCGCGCCGCTGCTGAAACGGCGGCGGCAACCAGGACTCAGGTCTGGAGCGAGACCGAGGCTTTGGGCAAGGCTGCTGCAGCGGCTGAGGCTCAGGCAAGGGCAGCGGCCGAGGCGCTGGCCAGCTCCCGCATGGAGGGCCAGCCCATGACCGCGGCAGAAGCGGAGGCTCGTGCTACGGCTGAGACCGAAGCCGCAGTCAGAGCCAGAGCAGCAGCTGAGCTGGAGTCCCTGGCCAGAGCCGCCATGGAATCCAAGGCTGAAGTCAAGGCCGCTGCGGAAGCAGAAGCTGCCGCCAGGGCTAAGCTACAGGCCGTGGAGCAGGCTGTGTCCCTGGCCAGAGTCCGGGCTGAGGTTGCAGCCAGAGCCTGGACTGAGACCAAGGCTAAGGCCGGCGCCTGGGATAAACCGAAGGCTGAGGCAGAGTTAAAGGCGCAGGTGGCCGCGCAGGCGTTGGCCGCAGCAGAATCTGAGCTCAGAGTTGCCGTGGAAAACAGAGCTGTGGCAGATGCAGAGGTCGCAGCGGCAATCAAAGCCGGAGCCGAAGCGCAGGCCGAGGTGAAAGCCGCAGCCAGAGCTAAGGCTAAGGCAGATGCTGCATTCGGTCGCTGACAAGGGGGAGAACTCTGATGCCGGTTTCGCCAGAGAAATTGCAGAAGCTCAAGGAAATGATGGAGCGCCTGGGGGTGCACCGTAATGACCTGGAGGAGAAGTTTGTACGCGGTAGCGGCAAGGGGGGGCAGAAAGTCAATAAGACGAATAATTGCGTGTATCTGACCCACGTGCCCAGCGGAATTGTGGTGCGCTGCCATTGCGAGCGGGAGCGGGAAATTAACCGTTATCTGGCGCGTCGCACGCTGTGCGAGGAACTGGACCACCGCATCAACGGGGCCCCCTCTCCCCGCCAGCTGGAGCTGAAGCGCGCCCGCAAGCGTGGCGGGCAGCCCCGCTCGTGCAGTATCACTCAGCGGAAAATGGGTGAGAAGGACGAGGCGTGATTTTTTTACCGGACTACCGGCCCGACGTCTGGCCGCCCCATAGGTCATACGGGGGATTGGGCGATGCGTTTGCCGAGGGGAAGGAGTAGGCGGGCGCCGAGGAGCAGGAGCGGGGTGCCGAGCATGAAGATGGCCCAGGCCCCGACGATGGCGGGGTCGTGGATGATGAGGTGTGCCCAGATGAGGAGGAGAATCTGCGGCACGATGATGGACGCGTACCAGAGTACATGGTGCAGCTTGGTCTGCAGGGTGAAGCTGGGGAAGAGTAGCAGGAAACCCAGGGGGACGGGCAGGAACCAGAACAGGAAATAGACCAGTGCCAGCAGCAGGGTGCAGGCGATGCTGGCCTGGCTCTCCGGGCTGGGGTCGAAGGTCGGGTGGTAACAAGCATCGGCCAGGTGGTCGGGGATATTCGTGTAGCGGAAGGTGAACAGGCTGCGCCCATTGCTCAGGCGGGTGAGTGTCATGTCCTGAACGACATAGCCCCAGTCGTTGTTGGATGCCAGCATGCAGATGCTCCTGTGCTGTGGGCGGTAGAGGGTGGCACCGGGAGCTGCTTCCATCCCCCATGCCGCCGGGAGCGGCTGGCCGGAGGGGCGGAGTTCGAATGTTTCGGTGATGATGCGGTCTGTTTCCGGTGCCGGATCGTAGGTGAAGATGTAGAAAATGGAAGGGTTGTCTTCATCCCGCGTCATCTGCATTTCCAGCCCGGCGGGGGCGGGGCCGAGCCACGGGGAATACGTGTCCCATTCGCCGCCTGCGCTCCGGTTGGGCCGCTCCCAGGGAATATGGTAGATAATCACCAGAATAAGAACGAAAAGCAGGTAGCCGAGGGCAAAGAGCTTGCGCGCCCTGCTCAGGCGGGGGCGGGAGAGGAAGGTGGACATGTTACTCATGATTCCGGTTCGGTTTGTCTGCTGCGGAAGACTATCATCCTGACCAGCGGCAGCAGGAGACCTGCTCCTGCCAGCTGCAGGGGGATGATGACGATGCTTCCAATCAGTAAGGCAAGCAGAGCCATATAGTGTTCGTAGCTCAGGCACATCAGGAGCCCCGGAATGAGGGGGAAGAGGGCGGCTGTGGTGAACCAGTAGGCCACATGGCGCTTGCTGTTGAGATTGAAACGGGGAAAGAGCAGCAGGAAGCCCAGCGGCGCCAGCAGCGAGAAGGCGATGAGGGCGATGCCCCAGAGCACGGAGCGCCACGTGGGCGTGGGTTCTGCCTCTGCGCGGGGATAGGCCGGGGGCACAACCATGCGCCCGTAGAAATCGTTTTCAGATTTGTGGCGGAATGCCAGCAGGGTGCGGCCATCGCTCAGCTGCGCCAGCGTCATGTCATGCACCTCGAAGCCGTATTCGCCGTCGTCGGATATCATGAGCTTGGTATAGGCGGTCAGCTTCGGCTGCGTGGGGGAAATCTGTGCTTCCCAATGCGCAGGAAGGGGCGCGGCGCCGCGCTCTTTATCTGCCAGCGCAAAATGGTGGACGAGCCTTTCCCTCCAGTCATCATCCGCCCGGAACGTGAAGATGATTCCCGCCCTGTCATCGGATTCCCGCCTCCATTCTTCTGCCTGCAGTTGCTGGGGCACCGGCCCAATCCAGGATTGGAACAGGCTCCAATGCTGTCGGGGTGTCCACTCCTCCGTTGCCTTCATGATGAAGGGGAATGCTACAAGGCATAGCATCATCAGCATATAGCAGACGGTGTAGGTGATACGGGCGCGGCTCATGGAAAAAAGGTTTGATTGCGTTTGTATGGGCTTTCTTGGAATTAGGTTCATGGCCTTTCTTTGCGGAAGGCAATCATCATGACGATGGGCAACAGCATGCCGGCACCGGCCAGCTGGAGCGGCACAAGGATGATGCACCAGGAGATGGCTGCGGGTATGGCCCCCACTACACCCGTGCTGGTGCAGGCCGATATGAGCAGGAGAATGGGGAAGATCGCGGCGGTAAGGAACCAGTAGGCTATGTGCCGCTTGCGGGTCAGGTTGAAACGCGGGAAGAGCAGCAGGAAGCCCAGCGGCACCAGCAGAAGGAAGGCAATGCCCACCACAATGCAGAGCCCGGATAGCCAGAGAGTCATGTCATCGACGGGCTCCTCCTCGTATGCCGGCAAGACCAGGTCCCGTTTGCCGAACTCGTTGTCCCAGCTGTAGCGGAAAGCCAGCAGGGTGCGTCCATCGGCCAGCTGCGCCAGGGTCATATCCCGTACATCATAGCCGCTGTAGGCATCGTGTGTTATCATGAGTTTCGGCCAGGCGGTCAGCCTGGGCTGGAAGGGGTGGAGTTGCTTCTCCCAATGCGGGGGCAGGGGTGCTGTGTCGCGGTCCTTATCTGCCAGTCCGAAAGCGCGGGTGTGTTTTGTGCGCCATTCCTCGGTTGAGTAGAAGGTGAAGATAACGCCTTGGCGGTCATCTGCCGCTCGATTCCACTCCTCAGCCTGCAGCTGGTGTGGCACGGGACCGAACCAGGGGTGAAAATCGTTCCATTGTGCCTGCGGCGTGATTTCCTGCGTGGCTTTCACGATGAAGGGAAAGGCCACGAAGACGAGAAGCATCAGCACATAGCAGATAGTATAGGTGAGGCGGGCGCGGCTCATGGAGGAATGATAACAGAAAATACTCTGCTGTTCAAGAGTTATGGGGCAAGGAGTCTGCGAGGAAATGCTTTGCGATGCGGGAGCATACCCATGCGCCAAGCAGTAGCAGGGGAATCCCTATAAGCACGGTACCCATTGTGGCGACAAACTGAAAGATGCCGTTGCCGCTGTACCATACCGGGTATAACCAGACAACCAGGATAATGGGGAGAACGAGAACAGACGAGTACCAGAGAACGTGGTACCGCCTGCGGCTCAGATTAAAACGCGGGAAGAGCAGCAGCAGGCCAAGCGGGGCAAGAAGGAAATCGCAGAGTAGCATCAGCAGACTGAGAATACCTATCAGAAAGGAAGATTCCTCGTCCTTTTTCTCGAATCGGGGACGGTAGTAGTTGCTTCCGGAATTGAACTCATCAGCTCCCCAGAGCACGTTGAAGGCGAATAGGGTGCGGCCATCAGCCAGGCGGGTGAGGGTGGTGCCTTCGATGACGTACTCCCATTCGCTGTTTCCTGCCAGCAGGCAAAGGAGGGGTGGCTGTTGGCGGAATATCGTAGCCCCCTGCTGCGCGGTCATGTGCCAGTCTTCGGGGAGGGGTTCGGCTGATTCCTGGAGTTCGAGGAATTCCGCCAGCTCCTTTTCCTTATCGGCGGAGCCGGGGAAGGTGAAACCGTAGTAGGTGGAGCGTTCCAACCCGGTGGGAAAGGTGGTTTTCTCCAGTCGGGCAGGAGCCTCCCCCAGCCAGCGGTGGAAAATATCCCAGCTTTCCACCGGTGTCTTCTCAGGCATCGGAATCGGGAAGAATTGCAGGAATAACAGAATACTCAGGAAAATCAGATACCCCGCAGTGTATATTTTGCGCCCCTTGCTCATGTGTTTGATATTAACAGCGAGAGCCTATGGACACAAGCGCTTTTTTTGGGATTTGTGGAGAAGAGAAATGCCGCGGATTATCTTAATTAATCATTAATCACTCCTCATTAATCATTCTACAAATCCCGGGATTGCCAAGGAGCGGGGGATGTGGTAGAATGGGCGGCGACATGAAGTTTCTTATCACAGCCGGGCCTACGCGCGAAGCGCTGGACCCTGTGCGTTATCTCACCAACCGCTCATCCGGCCGCATGGGTTATGCGCTGGCAGGGGCTGCGCGCCATGAGGGGCATGAGGTCATTC
>JAZRBC010000040.1:0-7942 GCA_045634905.1 Akkermansia sp. | reverse complement strand
AGCAACCAGCGGCAGAATCGCGATGATACCGGCAGCCTCTGTGGTTGTCATGGCTATGCTGGTGGTAATATCGATAATACCCAGGGGGAATGCAACCACATGCTTCCAGGTGGCGGGTTCCTCCGGCAGGCTTGTCACCGGCATGCCATCAACCGCACCACATACCGGTTCGTAAGTTAGATACGATGGCATGAAAGGTTCATAGGGCAGTGTTTCTGAAACAGCTATACGCTTTGCCTTCCTCATGGGAAAATCCTGCATGGGGATAAGCTGTTCTGCAAGCAGGCCGTCCGTCCAGACTCCGGTTATCGCATCACGTTTCGTAGGTGAGCACATATAGGTACGCACACTCTCATGCTGAACCAAGAAGCGCTCTGCCGCATCTGTCTTGCACCAGGGCACGCCGTCCCCCCGACGATAAATGCTCCCGCCTTTATCTATGGCGTAAGCGAGCTTGACGGGGTAATAATCTATTCCCTGATACCTGTATTTGAAAGAAGGCGTTTCCAGTATGCACACTACCACCTGTTTGTCGCAGTGCAATACCGCCTGAGCCATATTCAGAGATGGCCAGCAATAGCTGCACGAGCTGAGCCATAGTGCTGCCAGGCACAGTATAGCTGTCATCAGATTTCCGGAGAAAACAGACTTCATAAACAAATCTCCTTGCTTTAATGTTCTCTTTTCTTTCTTGAGTTGGTTACTCTATTTCAATAAAGATTACAGATGCTTCCGGGTCTCATTTATTCTCTGGTGTACCCACTCATGTTTGGCGAGCTTACCCAGGCGTTCAGCATCGGCATCCGGCAAGGCCATGCTGCACATGAAAGCATAGCCGTCTGAACTGACACGACTTAACCTGGTAACACTCGGGAACGGTGTTTTTCTGATGCTGCCATCAGCCATGATAAATTGCAACTCCAGCCCGTATGCCGGGTCAACACAGGCGCATAAGTCCGGCTTTACCGGCTGAATTCTGCCAATCAGGCTCAGCAATTCGGCAGTTTCCGACTCGCTCATAGGAACTTGAGTTCCATTCAATAGGGTCCCGGTGAACAGGCTCCATTTTATTACCAGCCGGACAGACTTACAAGAGCGAGCAAGCAATTGCAATTCCTCCACCAGCTTACGGCTGGATTTTTCCAACTCAGCATCCCGCAAGGGGGAGTACGGCATTTGCCGCACATACCGCTCTGCCGGTATTTCGGCAGAGACGCTCTGGCATGATGTGCTGAGCCCGGCTGCAAGACACAGGGCGGCGGTAGTCAGGATTCCATGGATGGTGGTCATATTATTTGATACAAGTTATAGCTTTATATCTTCAGCCATTGCAGCACAGCCAGCCCAGCTGGCTTAGAAGCGCTATGCAGCTCCAGCCGCAGAGGATACGCATGGCTACGTGGTACTCCTTGCTGCACCATTGGATAAGCAGAACCGGCAGCCAGGAATAGACACTCACGCCGCTGAATAAGTTTGCATAAAACAGCAGGTTCTGCTTCCAGCCTGCCTGCGGTGGGAAGTAGCATTCTGCCATGCCGAACATGAAGCAACTTGCGCCCACGCCAGCTCCTGCAGCCAGCAGAAAAAGCGTTATCCACAATTTTTTCTTAATCATTGATTTCATAGCATGGATTATGAAGGATTAAAGCCGCGGTAATCATTCTGTAAAATAGCGTTTTAATATGTTCCCCGTGTTCATATCGATATCAACCGATTCCCCTCCTCCCAGGGAATCCTCCGGCATGCGGGGTTCGACCGAATAACAGAATTCCCCGGCATAGACGGCGAGTGAGTCCGGGCTCATCTGCAATTCCCGGGAGGCAATCTGCAATGCCTGTTGAGGACTGATGGCGGGGTGAACAAATACAGGCGTAAGTTGTTGGCCGGGGGAATTGGTAAATGAAGTGCTGGAGCCATCCCCGATATTGACACTACACAGTGAAGCAAGCTCCCGGTCAGGGCGTACCACCACCCGGAAAACACAGCGCCCGCTATTCAGCTCGCAGGATGTCAGCCGCTCGGCGGGGGCATCCGGCTTTTCCCGGCAGAAGTACACCATCACTTTGCCATCAGGCATCTTGAAAACACCAGCATATACCTCCCGGCAGCTTTCTTTGCATGTTATGCTGCAGAGCTGAATGTTTCCGTGACCTGCATCCTTGCACATGAAATCAAGGTGCGTGACAGGCACCCACCATGATTCAGTAGCAGGCGATTCTTTTGCAGCAAGACGCATCCCGATGATGCAGGCCGCAAACAGGCAGGCAGAAATGGCGCAACACATGCGGAACGGCACTCCCATCTTTTCCAGCACGAAATAGATGCAGAAAAGGCAAATGGCTCCGGAAGGAAGGAGAAAAGATATCCCCGGAGTTCCCCCACCTGCAACATCATGCGCCAGATATGCAGCGCAGAAAAGCAGCAGCACCAGCAGAGCAATCAGGCTTTTTCTGTATCGGGGGTTCTCTTTCATTACTTGTCTCCTTGCTTATATTAACACATCTTCACGCGGAACACGCAGATTTTTTTGAAAAATTGCATTCATTTGTCAGCAGCCATGCTGAGGATGGCCTGCAGGTGCGACGGAAGAGAATCGCCCTCTTTCCTGATGTGGTATGTTTCCGTAGAATCGGCAAGGTACACCGCCACGCTTATTCTGTCCGGATAGGCGGTGATGGAGAATTGCCCGGCAGGTACCCTGTAATATAAGCGCAGACTGCCGGTTCTTTGCTCAGAGGGGATGATGCGGTGGATTTCACGCACCACTGCCCGAACAGACACCAGGTCAGGCACCTTGGCGCTCAGCAAAGCAGCCAGTTCTCTCTGCTTCTGTTGCAACGCATCGCCCTGGTGTAATTCACCTTGTCTAAATGTGATATAGCCAACGACACGCGGCTGCGGCAAAGCCCCGGTAACAACGGTAAGCGGCATTCTTGCTCCCGCCCGCCAGATATCGAAGTGACCGTATTCCCCCGGCCTGGTGTTTCGCATCGCCAGCAGTAAATCCGCCGGGCTTTTAATGGAAGCGCCATTATACTTGAGAATATAATCACCCACTTGCATTCCCGCCCTCTCTGCAGGACCTCCCGGAGCAAGGCCTGTCACCTTCAGGCCCTGCCGTCTGGGTACACCGCTGCCAGCCAGGGATTGCCGCTCCTCCGGGGTGAGCTCACGCGTCTGCACGCCGAGATAGATTTCTGATACTATCTCCCAGCGGCAGCGTTCAGGCTCCTGCGGCACCGCGGCGGCGGGGTTACTCCCGCACACCAGGACGCAAAGCAGGCAGATGATGGAAAAAAGCTGATTCATGGAGAAAGGTTCATAACGTATCGACACATACCGTAATCTGGAAATGACCGGAGAATGCTGAGGAGGAATCACCCTCGGGATGGCGGGAAGCTGGAACCGGCTGCATGCTGTTTTTCAAGGCGTCCAGCTCGTTCAGAGCAATCTGGTGTGGAATGGCTTCGGTCACAAAGGACTTGCACACTGCCGATTCCGGGGCAATCTCATCCAAGTGTATAAACACCGCACCAAGAACCGCAGCCACGACAACACAGGCCGCCACCTGTGCCAGTCTCGTATAGAGCCGGCGGGTCATGCAGCGTTCCGTCTCTTCATCTATCAGACGCAGCATTTTTTCCGTAAACGCATCGCTCATGGGAACGCATTGCCTGTCGTGTGCAGCCAGTTCACGCAACAGGTTTTCAAGGTCTTCAGTGCTGTATGGGGGCTTGTTCATACCTAGTCTTCGGAGATATATTTTCTGAGTTGCTGCAGAGCGGATTGGTAATGAGCTCTCACGGTGGATTCCGGCATATCAAGCTGCCGGCTTATTTCGACAAAGCTGTGTTCTTCCCATATCCTCATGCGGACAATGCGCGCGGCAGATTGAGGCAGGCGAGAGAGCTGATACCGCAGGTGTTCATGCAGGTTACTGTCCGGGTGTGCAACACCGGGGCTCTCATCGACTCCATATTTCTGCTCGGCTTCAAGACGGCGGGCGTTTTTCCTCTTCTGCGTGATAGCGGCATTCCTGATGGACGTATAAGTATAGGGAAGCCATTCTTCCTGCAGCAAATCCCGCCTGTCGATGGCTGCAATCACCTTGCCCATTACTTCCGACAGAAGATGCTCGGCATCAGTCATGCTGTCCACCTGTTGCAAGGCATAGGCCATCAGACGGTGGCGACACATCAGAAACCAATCCGCGCATTGCTCGCGGAGCCGGCTGCTGTGCATGGAAAAGAAAAACTGCATCCGTATAGTATCCTGTCTTCATTATATATAACTGCTCCTGGTGGGTCAATCCGCCACTTTTTTGTAAAAAAATGCATTTTACTCCCTTTATATCATAGTTGCATTACAGGAATTATGTCCTGATGCCTGATTGACAAGCATGGCGACTGAAACTAAAATGCACGCCATGAAGAAGATACTTTGTGGTATGGTGATGACCATGCTCTGCGCGCTGGGAGCGCAAGGGGCGGTGCGGGTGGGAAGCCTGCACCCGATGCTGAGCGATATGGCCCGGCAGGTTGGCGGCGATGCGGTGGAAGTGGTGGATTTGTTCCCGGAGAATGGTGAGCTGCACGCCTTTGAACCGACGGCGGCGGATCTGGCAGCTGCAGCAGGTGCACAGATGGTGCTGGCCTGCGGCAAGGGGGTGGAACCGTATCTTGAGGACCTGCGGGACTCGCTGCCGGAGATGACAAGGATTATCGAACTAGGGGCGGCGGTACCGGAGGTATACCTGCCAGGCACGCAGATTGCGGACCCGCACTGGTGGAACAGCCCCGCTGCCATGAAGCGAGCCTCGCGCAGTCTGCGCGCCGCGCTGGAGAAAGCAGCACCTGAGCAGAAAGCGGTGTTTGCCAAAGGGCAGCGGGCCTACGCCGCCGAGATGGATACACTGGTGCGCGAAGCCCGGCTGGCATTTGCGGCCATTCCCCACGAGCAACGGGTGCTGGTCTGTTCGCACGCGGCCATGAGCCACTTCTGCAAGGATTTTGATTTCAGCACCATTGCCATCCACGGCATTGCCCAGGAAAGCGAGGGCGACACGGCCAGTCTGGCCCGGGTCCTGGCCCAGCTTCGCAAAAATCACGTACCCTGCCTGTTCTACGGGGTGAATGAATCGCCGAAAGTGCTCCAGACCATCGCGCGGCAGGTGGGTGCCACCACGCGACCGCTTGCCATGGATGGCATCAACCCCGCCACCCCTACCTATGCGGAGCTTTTCCGCTTCAACGTGAAGAATATCATCGAAGGCCTTACCCGCTGATTTTGCCATGCGCCCGCTACTCGTCTCTCTTGCAACGCTTCTCCCTGTTTTCGCGCAGGATACGCCGCCGACCTACGTCTGCGGATATACCGACACGCCCCCGACCATCGACGGAATCGGGAATGAATGGCAATGGCAGACAGCCCGCGAGCTTTCGCCTCTGCGCGATATCGAAGGAGCGGCCATTCCTCACGAGTGCCGCATCAAGATGCTCTGGGATGCCGACTACCTCTATATCCTGGCCGACATGGACGAAAAACACCTGTGGGCCACGCTGACCGAGCATGATTCCGTCATCTACCGCGACCCGGATTTCGAGGTATTCATCGACCCCGATGGCGATGGCCTCAACTACATCGAGCTGGAAATCAACGCACTGAACACCATCTGGGATTTATTCATCACCCGCCCCTACCGCTTCGGCGACCCGAATATCCTGCACGACTGGGAAATCAAGGGGCTGAAGCACGCGGTGAATCTGCGCGGCACACTGAACAATCCGACCGACACCGATGCGGGCTGGAGCGTGGAGCTGGCTATTCCGTGGAGCAGCATCACCGGCCACGCCAACCACCCGCGCACCGCCAAGGCCCCCGCCCCGGGTACGGAGATGCGTTTCAATTTCTCCCGCGTAAACTGGCAGGTGAAACCGGAGGCAAGCGGCTACGAAAAGCTCCCTCAACCGGAGAGCAACCACGTGTGGGCACCCACAGGCAAGGTGAATATCCACCTGCCGGAGCACTGGGGACGCGTCATCTTCACCCGCCAGCCCGGCCACACCTGGGTGGCTGTACCTCCGGCACCGGAGGAACCCTCCAGGCTCGCGCTCTACCGCGCGCTGAATGACCAGCTGGCAGAGCGTGGAAAAAACGGCAGATTCTCCCCTGACCTGCCCCTGCCCGAGGGTGTGCAGATGACCTTCCCGACGGAGGATTTCTTTGTGCTGACCACCACCTGCCCGCGCACCGGTAAACGCATGCGACTGGACAGCGAGGGGCGCTTCGCCTGCACCGGTGCCACAAAGGACACGCCGGAACTCTACCTCTGGGTGCATGGCAACAACGAACGCAGCGCTGCCGAATGGAGCAGCCGCTTCCGCAGCTACACGCAGGCGGGCATCGGCAGTGTCATCATCGATGGCTCTCCGGAACGCATCGCCGAGCTCACTCCGCTTGCCCGGAAGGAAGGATTACGTGTCTTTGCCTGGCTCTGGGGGCTGAACCGTCCCGGTGATGCAGATGCCCTGAAGCACCCGGACTGGTACGCCGTGAACAAGCTCGGCAAATCCTGCCACAAACCGGAGGACCGCCCCTTTGTAGAATATTACCAATTCCTCTGCCCGAGCCATCCGGAGGTAAAGGACCACCTCTTGCAGCAGGTGTGTACCCTGGCTGCCATACCGGGGCTTAGCGGCATTCAGCTCGATTACATGCGCATGCCCGATGTGCAGCTGCCGCGCGGACTCTGGGAAAAATACGGACTCGATATGACCGAAATTGCCCCGGAATTTGATTACTGCTACTGCAGCAGATGCAAGGCTGGGTTCGACCAGCTGAGCACAAATCAATACGAACACTTCCAGACACTCAGTGTCTATCGCCTGTATAACGTACTGGCCGATGAGATACGCCGCCACGGGCTCACCGCAGCCTGCGCCGTGTTCCCCAGCCCGGACCTGGCTTCACGCATGGTGAGGCAGGACTGGCGATGGTTCCACGCCGACCTCGTGCTGCCCATGGCCTACCACTCCTTCTACAACGAGCCTGCTGAATGGGCCGCCGACATCACCCGGCAGGCCATCAAGGAAACAGAGGGGCGCATTCCCGTGGCTCCCGGGGTTCATCTGCCGGATTTATCCCCTGCAGCTCTGCCTGCGCATCTGGAGCGACTCCGCGCCACCGGTGCACACGGCATCGGCATCTTCAGCGATGATGAACTCACTCCGGCTCACCTCCAGGCCATCCGGAATTGGAAACAGAAATGAAGGATTTTTCAATCTCTGAGTGACAATCGGATTCAAATCTTATTGCTAACGCACAAATTCCGTGCTAGAATGGGGGCTGTATGAAGAAGTTCAAAATCGGTCTGGTTGGCCGCATCATCATCGCTATGGTTCTCGGCATGGTTCTGGGTGGACTGCTGCCGCTCAAGGTCATTCGTGCGTTCAGCACATTCAACGGCCTTTTCAGCCAGTTCCTCGGGTTCATTATCCCCCTGCTGATTCTGGGACTGGTGGCACCGGCCATTGCCGACATCGGCAAGAAGGCTGGGCGCATGCTGCTGGGAACCACCGCGCTGGCCTACACGGCCACGATTATTTCCGGCTTTGCCTCATACGTGACCGCAGCCGGAATTTTCCCCTCGCTCATTGACCCCTCCTCTCTGGGAACCACCATGGCTCAGGGGACTGAAGCCGCCCCGTACTTCAGCATTGAAATTGCGCCGCTCATGGGCGTGATGACAGCGTTGATTCTGGCCTTTATCCTGGGCTTGGGCATGGCCAACCTGCGCGGCATGGCGCTGCATGCCGCCTTCAATGACTTCCGGGATATCATCTACCGCACCATCGGCCGGGTCATCATCCCCCTGCTCCCTCTCTTCATCTTCGGTATTGTGCTGAACATGTCCTATTCCGGCCAGGCTATGAGCATCCTGACG
>JAZRBC010000039.1:0-2194 GCA_045634905.1 Akkermansia sp. | reverse complement strand
CAATCGTCAATAACCCTTTACGCTTGTCACTCGTCTGTTTTGTCCGCTTTTCGGGAGATAACGGGCGTTTTCTCTGCCGTGGCTTTCTTTGCCCGGGCTTTGCGGCGCTTGCGGGCGGGCTTGCGGCGGCGGCGCGGGGCTTTGATTCGCTGGATCTCCACCTGCATGAGCATGAGGGTGAACATCGATGCCGGGCTGATTTCCACCGCGGCTACCTCCGATACTTTCTCGGCCAGTTGTACCATCTTCTGCAGCAGCGTGGCGTATTCCGCCGCATCGGTGCCGATTCCCGCATCGGTCAGCAGGGTGTGCAGCTGAAGCAGGTGGCGGAACATGCACATCCAGTTCTCTGCCGGTCCGGCAGAAAGACTGGTCATGAGCGCTTCGGGCAGCGAGTTCAGGCATTTTTCCACCTTGCGGAGCTGGGAGAGACGCGCGCGATCCTTGCAGCCGGCCGATGCGGCTTCCAGCATGTAGCGCAGCGGCGTTTCCAGGTCGCCATATGCCTCCAGCGCTGCTACCGGTACGCGGCCGGGTTCGTAGGTGATATCGCTGCGGCGGGCAACGCGGGCAAACAGTTCCTCCATAGCGGCCAGTCGCCCCTGCGGTGTTACTGTTTCCCTCTCAAAAAGCATGACTGTATACTAACAATTCAAGCCCGCTGTGGCAAGCTCAAAGCGCCCGCCGGCAGGGCTTTCGCGTCATGATGCAGCAGGCGCCCGTCCTTTGCAGGATGGGCGCCCGGGAAAATCATGCTTTCTTTTTGCTCTTGGTTTTGCTTTTGGCTTTTTTCTTAGCCGGCTTTTCGGCTGCCACTTCGGGGGTGATTTTTTTCTTTTCACCATTGATGATGACGGTAATCGGTTCGGGGTCCGGGGTGGTGGTGGTGAAGCGGTGCTTGGTGACTTTGCCGTTCTTCCATATCATATCGACGGTGATATTACCACGGGCGCGGATACCGGTTACGTGACCGTTCTGCCAGGCATCGGGCAGGGCGGGCAGCAGCTCAATCTGCCCGGCGTGGCTCTGCACGAGCATTTCGCTCATGCCGCCGGTCATGCCGTAGGTGCCGTCCATCTGCATGGGCGGGTGGTTGCCGAACAGGTTATCCAGCACATTGTAGCGGATGTAGTTCTGCACCATTTCGTAGGCCTGTCCCGTGTTGTGGAAGCGGGCCCACAGGGCGGTGCGCCACGGCCAGGTCCAGCTGCGGCGGTTGTCGCCACCGCAGCCGCGCAGCTCCAGGCTCTTCATGGCGGCCTTTGCCAGCTCCGGAGTTCTGGCCATGGAGATGGAGGTGCCGGGGAATACACCGATGAGGTGCGAGGTGTGGCGGTGGCCGCTTACCTTGTCCGGGCGGTCGATAATCCACTCCTGCAGGTAGCCGCCATCGGCCACGCGGTTGGTCACCAGGCGGTTTCGCAGGGAAATGAGTTTCTTGGCCCAGGCACCGTCCACACCCAGTTCGCGAGCGGCCCTGGCGGTGTTATCGAAGAGTTCCCAGATGAGCTGCTGGTCGTGCATCACGCCGTCTTCGTGCGGGCCCCATTCGTGAGACCAGCTGTTGGGCGATACGAGGGAACCTGCCTTGATCCGCTTGAGCTCGGGGTGCTTGCTGACATCCAGCGGTTTGCCGTTGCTCATGAGCCCCTTACCGCCTTCGCCCACTTCCTTGAGGTGGGTTTCCCAGAAGGCGCAGATGTTTTTCAGGATGGGGTAGCCGATGTTTTTGAGATACTCCTTGTCCTGGGTGAACATGTAGTGATCCCAGAGGTGGAGGGCGTACCAGGCATTCACCGGCGGGTTCCACTCCGTCCAGCCGCCGCCGCCCCAGGGATTCTGCGAAATGCGGGTCGTCCAGCCCTTGACTCCGGAGCCGAAGTGTTTCGAGGTCATGGCCGTGAGCGGTTTTTCCATGGCCTTCATGAAGTTGATGAACGGCATGTGGCATTCGGACAGATTGCCCACTTCGGCCCCCCAGTAGCACATCTGGAGGTTGATGTTGTTGTGGTAGTCGCAGGCCCAGGCGGCATGCACCTTGTCGTTCCAGATACCCTGCAGGTTCACAGGCAGGTTGCCGGGGCGGGACCCGCAGATGAGCACGTAGCGGCCATACTGGTAGATGGTGGCCTCCAGTTCCGGGTCGCTGCCGCTGTGCTTGTAGGCCTCTATGCGTTCATCCGTAGCCATGGAG
>JAZRBC010000038.1:0-2124 GCA_045634905.1 Akkermansia sp. | reverse complement strand
CAGGTGGATGGGGAGGAACCAGAAACTGACCAGCGCCACCACTACCAGCTCCTTGCCGATTCGGGGGAGGTTGAGATGGCGAAATACCCCGAATGCCACAATGCCCTGAATCATGCCAATGACCAGAACCCCGACTGCTATCACAAGCCAGGTTTCCACCTCTGCCAGATGATGCCTGCGGGGTGTCAGCAGGGTAAACGGCAGGAACAGAGCAGTGTATGTGGCGGCTGCGGCCAGTGAACTGGTGAGAAGCTGGCCGAAATCCGCCTTGCCAGCTTTGAGCTTATTGGCCCGCGGTGTCCGGAACACCGGTTCCGGCAGTCCCGGCAGCTCACGGATGGGACGCCAGTCGTCTGCATCGGCAGTGGTATAGAGATAATCCTCCGTTACTTCTCCCTGCCTGACCAGCTCTGCAACAATATCCAGTGCCAGCGGACCCATGGGGGCACCACCCGGCATCTTCAGCATGTATTCTCGCGGTGTTGTATTAACCGGTGTTGGTTTAGAGCTTGTGTTCATGGCTGCATGCAGTTGAGGATAACGGAAATGATGGTTTCCATCTCATCCGGGCGGGATTCTGCGATGAGGATGACCAGCGCCACGAGGGTGGCATCGGCCAGCCTTTTGCAGCCGTTGATGAAAAGTGCGTTATTGCGGTCGAGGAAATACAGGAACACGGCGGCGGCAATGCGTTTGTTGCCGTCGAAGAATGCGTGGTTCTTGACTGTGAAGTAGAGCAGCCGCGCCGCTTTTTCCTCCATGGTGGGGTAGATATCTGCCCCTCCGAAGCTCTGGTAGATATTGCCCAAGGCCCCGCGGAATGAATCGTCTTTTTCCCGGCCGAAGAGATCAGATTCAGCGCCAAAGCTCATGCTGTCGATGAGTTTGCGGCATTCATCGTACTCCAGCACATAGCACTGGGTGGAGCCTGCCGGGCGGGTAAGACACTGGTGGTCGTAGTCATCCAGCAGGTTCAATCCCGTGCTGTAGTGCTCGATGACGTCCAGCACCTGCCGCGCATCCAGCCGGTTTTCCACCCGGCGCATCAGTTGAACCACCTGTCCCAGTTGCTGCAGCCGCTTTTCATGCACCACGTAGCCCCGAATCAGGTACTCGCGAAGGCGCTGTGTAGCCCAGATGCGGAATTGTGTGCCACGCCGTGTATTGACGCGGTACCCCACGGAAAGAATCATGTCCAGGTTGTAGAAATTGACCGGACGCCGCACGTTTCGCGAGCCTTCTTTTCGAACTATTAAAATTTCTTTAATAGTTCCCTCTTCTTGAAGCTCAGCTTCTTGAAGGATATTTTTGATATGGACGTTGATGTTGGCTACCGTCGTCTGGAACAACTCGGCCATCATCTGCTGGGTCATCCACAGAGTGTCCTCCTGCAGACGGACATCGAGCTGCACCTGCCCATCGGGGGAGGTGTAGAGCAGAATCTCGCTATTGGGAATTGTAGGGGGTGTTTGATCCATAGAGAAGATGGGTAAGACAGTTGGAGAACTACGTAGCCAGAGTCCCGCCGGACTTCAAATTAATCACTAATCATTAGTCATTAATCATTCCACCAAGGTGACGGTGCGGGTGTTTTCGCCGGTGTGGCGGAGCACGAGCCAGCGTGTGTCGGCGGGCATGAGGGTGCCATCGAAGCGGTCGGCCCATTCCACCAGCAGAATACGCCCGCTTTCCAGATATTCATCCCAGCCGATGCCGATGGCCTCCTGCGGGCTCTTCATGCGGTAGAAATCGAAGTGAGCCACGGGCAGGGAACCGTCATCGTGCTCATGCACCAGGGAGAAGGTGGGGCTGGCGGCGGGGTTGCCGGCCCCGAGCCCCTCTAATATACCCTGCACCAGGTGAGTCTTGCCGGCGCCCAGGTCACCAACCAGCCCGAATACCTGGCCGGGCGCCAATTCTGCGGCCATGGACCGCCCAAGCGCTACCATTCCGTCTTCGGAAGTGACCTCAATGGGAGAATTATTAAAAATTTTTTGCAAATTTTTCATTTTGGTGTGAAATTTTTCTTTACAAATGCGCCGGTGTGCCTATAATGTGCCAGCCCGCATGAGCGGGTGCAACATCAAAATTCTGAAAATTATGGCATACGCAGTTTTCACTTCC
>JAZRBC010000037.1:0-3255 GCA_045634905.1 Akkermansia sp. | reverse complement strand
CATCTTCTCCCACCTCTTCAAGGAATACGCCCCCTACGCCGGCGAAATCACCACCCGCCAGACCAGCACCCTCATCTCCATGGAAAACGGCATTGCCCGCCCCTACGCCCTGCAGGCCATGGAAGAGCGCGGTACGCTGTTCATTGCTCCCGGCGATGAAGTATACGAAGGCATGATTGTGGGCGAAAACCCGAAGGATATCGACATCCCGGTGAACCCCACCCGTGAGAAACACCTCACCAACCACCGCTCGGCCACCAAGAACGACTCCATCCAGCTTACCCCGCCCCGCGTATTCTCGCTGGAGCGCGCCATCGAATACATCGAGCCCGATGAGCTGGTGGAAGCCACGCCGCACTTCATCCGCATGCGAAAGCGCATCCTGGAGGCCACAGCCCGCAAGCGCGCCGGCATCCGCGAAGCGAACCTGGGGTAATGATTAATTATTAGTGATTAATGATTAATTAAACAATGTTTCAGGAGGTCATGAACTGGTTTGCAGGGCTGGATTACTTCTCAGCCTTCATGTATGTGGCAGCGGTGGTGCTGTACATCGCCGGCTTCCTGGGAGCGGTGCTGCCCTACCCCGGCTGCCTGGTGGCGCTGGGTGGCAGTGTGTGCTACGCCGTGGCCGCAGGAGATCCCTACCCCGCCTGGTGGTTCTGGGTTATCCTGCTGGCACTGGCTGTCTTCGGCACACTGGTGGATAATATCACCACCGCCATGGGCGCCCGCAAGTTCGGCGGCAGCAAACATGCCTTCTGGGGCAGCATGATTGGTCTCTTTGTAGGTGCCTTCTTCGTCTTCCCCTTCGGCATCATCATCGGCCCGTTCCTCGGTGCCTTCATCGCCGAGCTCAAGTTCCAGAAGAAGAACACCAGGGAATCCGCGAAATCCGGTCTGGGTGCCACGCTCGGCCTGCTGGCCGGAGTGCTGGGCAAAATCATCATCGTGAGCATCATGCTGGTGTTTACCATGCTGTAATACAGGCAAACGGCGGGCCGTCTGGCAACTCGCAAGCTGCCGCTTATATTTTACGGGACTAAAGTCCCGTACTCCGACAGATTCGCGCCCCCGCAATTTGCCAATCGTCAATGGTCAATTGGCAATCGCATCGAGGCTCTGGCGGCAAAGGGCGGCGGACCACTGGCCGGGGGCGGTGGGAGTGTCGCCCAGGTAGCCGTAGACCAGGCATGCGCCGTGCTGGGCGTAGAGAAGACGGCTAACGGAACCTAGCGGGCCCATGCCCATGACGGTGGTGGAGCCGGAGGCGCGGCGCAGAAGTTCCACGCCCGTCATCATATCCTCAGCACAGTGCAGACGGAAGGCAAACTTGGCCACATCTGCCCCCAAGGCACGGGCGCGATGTTCTTTTTCCAGCAGGGTTTCCAGAGAGGGAGTCTTTTCAAAATCGTGAGCAGAGGCAATGATGGACACTCCGGCGGCATGAGCCTCGGCCACCAGTTCCTGAGCTTCGGACAGCTGAGCAATCTCCCAGTCCAGCGCAGAGGCCAGGGGCAGCAGCGTGCGGGCTATATGCAGGCGCTCCTCCGTGCTCATGGGGCGCAGGCCGCCCTCGCTCTCGTGGCGCACGGTGACCAGCACAGGGCGGCAGCAGCGCATCTGCGCCAGCGCGGCCCAATCTGTATCAGCCGGCAGGCCATCGGCCCGCAGCTCCACCAAATCGCAAGGCAGCGTCTCAGCTGCACAGGCGGCACTCCAGGCTTCAGCAGTGGAGACAGAGCCCACCACCAGCGGGCGGGCAAAGGAAAGGCGGGGCTGCGCGTTCATACGCGGCGTATTCTATACCAAACAGCCCCGACGCGCAAGCTTAAGTATGAGCATTACGATGCCAACTTAAGCTCTTTGCGCAGGTTTTCCCTTTGACTCTGAAGCTCTGGTATCTTCTTTTCGAATTCCGCTATCTTCTGCTTACGTTCATTATCTTCTTTAATGATTCCGGCAAGCGCCGTTGCTATATCAAACTCCCTTTTAGCGTGTTCCGCCTCCTCCTGTCGCTTCATTTCGACATAATCCAGTCCAAGAGACGTTACATCCCAGGCTGTCCAGATGATACCAACAGCCGCGCCAAGGGCAACACCAGCGGGGCCGCCCACAGCTCCTGCTGCAGAGCTCGTGGCTATTCTCTTCAGCACGCCCTTCCCCAGCACAGCACCAGCCCGCTTTGCCATGGCGGTTCCCAATTTCCGGCCAGCTGTTTTGACTACACGCATTCCCCTGGCCACGGATTTACCCATATTGGTACCCATTTTAGCCATAGGGCGCAGAGAAGGCTGGGCCTTGATGAACTTTACCGCTTTGGGAGAAAACTTCTGCCAGGCCTTCTGTCCCTGTTCCAGCAGGATTTCCTCCGGATTCAGCACCTTGTCCGCCAGATTCAGCGCTCTTCCCCCCAGTTTTGCTATACGCGTGGCCCTTGGCATCTTTCCACGGGAAATATCCGTAAACACCCTGTGGAATGAGGCGTCATCCGTAATCTTTCCTCCGTTCAGCGCATCCACGAAGGCGTCAATGGCTTTACCCTTGCTATTGGGCAGATACTCACGCACGGCACCGCGAATCGCCTTGTTGCACATCTGGCGGTTACGGGAAGGCTTGGTCATGTCCACCGCCATGGGGCGGGAAACCTTTTTGCCGGTGCCTGTCTGCTGCGAAATAACCATGTGAGGGGAGCCATTCTTCGTTGTCCACTCTGCACGGAAAAGGCGCGGCTGACGCCCCTGCAGCTTGTTAATCTGCTGCAGGTCAGCCAGGCGGCGGGCATTCCGCTTAGTCGGGTTAGCGGCATAATCCTTCTGAGCCAGGTTCAGCAGAGTTTCGTTGTTATGCTTCACCCACTCCGGAGAAAGCTGCCTGCCATGCTTGGTAGCGTTCAGGCGGGAAGAACCGCTCTTGGCCTCAGCCGCAAACCAGGATACAATGGTGCCGTTCTTATTGCGCTTCACGTACAAGCCATCGAAACCGTTGCGACCGCGCTTGCCATCCATCTTCTCCCACCCATCCTTGGTGTAGAAGTCATCCATCAGGTTTTCTACTGCCTGTCCCTTGATATTCAGAGCCTTTACATGTGCCTTGTTATACTTCGCACGGGCCTTCACCACATTTCCCTCATGCCGGGAGAGAGTACGTTCGGCAGCGACACTATCCTCTGCACTGGCCAGAATATTGCTGCGCGCGGCCTGCCATTGCTCTGTCTGGAGCAGACGCGTCCCCGAAATCGCCCCCCGGTGACTA
>JAZRBC010000036.1:0-4396 GCA_045634905.1 Akkermansia sp. | reverse complement strand
ACTTCCAGCCCCAGCATGGTGGTGGCATTTGCCTGCGAATCCATATCAATAATCAGCACGCGCTTACCGCGCGCCGCCAGGGCTGCCGCCAGGTTCACTGTGGTGGTGGTTTTTCCGACGCCGCCTTTCTGGTTCGCTATGGCTATAACTTTCACGTCGGGCATTCTACCCAAGCCCTACCGCTTTTTCAAGCTGTATTTAGGTATGCAGACACACAGAATGTGCGCTGGCATATTTGGTTCATTAACTTTGCGACCAGGATGAGGGGGCGATTTTATGTAGAAAGTAGAATTTTGAATCTTGAATGTGGAAGTTTCCTTGAAACTCCCCACCAGACACTCATTTATTTTACTGAGCCCGGCTCTGCCGGGCTCAATTTAGACCGCCAACGGCGGATTTAGATGCCGCCTTTGGCGGCAATTTCGACCACACCGGAACGGTGTGGATTTCGATGCCCGCTCCCGGCGGGCAATGAAAGAATAGCATCGAAATCCGCCTGCGGCGGTCTAAATTGCCACTGACCGTGGCATCTGAATCTTCGCGTTGCTCAGTCTGAATCGAGTGCCGCTCATGCGGCACTCAGTGATATATAAACACTCATTTATTTCACTGAGATTCGGGACACGTGGGGCAATTATGCCCTGACGCGTACAGAATGTGTTTTACATCCGGCCGTCTGTTGTGTTATCCTGCCTGCATGCAGAGAGAACAGCTGATAGCCGCCGCCAGGGAACTGAGCCGTGAAGTGGGTGAACTGGAGTTTGCTGCCCCGGTGGCTTATACTTATAATCCGCTGGATTATGCCTGGGATGGCCATGAGGCCTATATCCGCAAGTTCGGAGCCGGGCAGAAGGATGTGCTGTATCTCGGTATGAATCCCGGGCCTTTCGGCATGGCGCAGACGGGGGTTCCCTTTGGTGAGATAGCGGCGGTGACGCTGTGGATGGGAATCATGGCCTCTGTGGGGCAGCCGGAGAAGACGCACCCGAAGCGGCCGGTGCAGGGCTTTTCCTGCCCCCGGTCCGAGGTGAGCGGGCGGCGGCTCTGGGGGCTGTTCGAGGAGATGTACGGCACGGCCGAGGCGTTTTTCAAGCATGCCTATGTGGCAAATTACTGCCCGCTTATCTGGATGGGGGAGACCGGCGCCAATATCACCCCGACCCAGCTTCCCAGGAACCAGGTGGAGGCGCTGGATGCCGCCTGCCAGCGGCACCTGGTGCGGCTCATTGAAATTCTGCAGCCCCGCGTGCTTATCGGCGTGGGGGGCTATGCGCTCAAACAGCTCGAAATTGCGGCTGCAGCCCTGCCGGACAAGCAGTTCACGCTGGGTACCATGTTGCACCCCAGCCCGGCCAGTCCCGTGGCCAACAAGTTCTGGCCCTCCCGCCCGAAGGAGCAGATTCTGGAAATACTGAAGCAGGCGGGGCTGTAAGGCCCCGTTTTTTACCTGGTGAGCAGGTTGCGCTGCCAGTTCATAAGCTGGGCAAGCCCCTTGTCCTCATTGGCTGCAATGGCTTCAATCTGGCTGCGGGTGACGATGAGTGACGGGTCGAGGGCGAGTTCTGCGGCAATGGCATTGCGGCGGGCTGCCCAGAAATCCACGCGGTCGTCGAAATGCGCGTCGGACTCATGGTGGGTGCGCTTGAGGATTTTCGGGTAGTCCTCTTCATCCAGCAGGTGGAAACGCTCCACCGCCTTGCGGAAGCGGGCAGCGCGGTGGGTGTGCATGTTGTGGTGGGGGTAAGCGGGGCGGAACTCCTGCAGAGCAATGCTCCAGCGCAGCAGTTCATCATTCGAGCATACCACGAAAGCCGGGCGGTCGACCTGGGCGGCCTCGTTGTCGCGCCAGTGCCAGAGGGCGCGCAGAGCAGCCAGACCGCGGCGGGTAAGTTTGCCGCTGCCTTTGATGCGCCAGGGGTCCTGCCCGCTGTTTTCGTGGCGGTCGCGGCCGTGCTTCAGGTTGCACTCGCAGCTTTCGATGAACCAGTCGTAGCGCCCCGCCTGCCTGAGCTCGGCCACGAGTTTATCGGCCATTTCCAGCATGTATTTCACATCGCCCTGGGCGTATTCCTTCATGTCGTCGGGCATGGGGCGGAGCCCCCAGTTGGCGCGCTGGTTCTTCTTGCTGAGCACCACGCCGTAGTAGTGCTCCACCAGGGCGGCCAGGCCGAACTGCTGGAAACCCAGCAGGCGGGCGGCAATCTGGGTATCGAGAATCATGTGCGGCAGCACGCCGAAGGCGTTCTGCAGCAGGCTCATATCGTAGTCGGCCCCGTGCATCCACACGTCTGCCTGCTCCAGCCAGAGGGTGAAAAGGCGCATGTCTTCCAGCGCCAGCGGGTCGATGATGACGACACCAGAGGCATCTGCATACTGGATGAGGCAGAGCTTCTCGCGGTGGCGGTGCAGGCTGTCGGCCTCCAGATCCAGCACGGTGCGGCCCTGCGGCTGAGCGGCAGCGCGCAGTTTCCATTGGAACAATGCTTCGGGGTCGGTAATCATGAGCGCGCGCATGCTACCACATAGACTGCATAAAAGCAAGCCGATAATGATTTTACGCTTGTCTGCTGTCATGCACAGGTGCCTGCCGGCTCATTTTGGCGGGGTGGCAGGCGGATTGTGCTTGCGAATCCGGGGGGAGAAGCGTATAATGCGCTGCGTTATGAAACAGTACGCCTCACAGCTTCTGCGTTACCCCGAAATGGGGATTTCCCTCGACCTTTCCAAGCTGCCGCTCACGCCTGAGTTCCTGGCGGAGATGCAGCCGCTCATCGACCGCGCCTATGCCGATATTGCGGCTCTGGAAAGCGGCGTGATTGCCAACCCGGATGAAAACCGCATGGTGGGTCACTACTGGCTGCGCAACAGCGCCATTGCCCCCACGGCTGAGCTGCGCGCCAAGATTGATGAGCCCCTGGCCGACCTCAAGGCCTTTGCGGCTGATGTGCTGAGCGGTAAGATTCTTGCCCCGAACGGCAGGAAGTACACCACCTGCCTGGTCATCGGTATCGGTGGTTCGGCTCTGGGCCCGGAGCTGGTGGCCGATGCTCTGCCGGCCGATGGCCTGGCTATGGCTTTCCTCGATAATACTGACCCGGACGGCATGTACAAGGTGCTCGACACCCTGCCGCTGACCGAGACGCTCGCGGTGGTTATCTCCAAGAGCGGCGGCACCCCCGAAACCCGCAACGGCATGGTCTGCGCTCAGCAGTATTTTGCCGATAAGGGGCTCTGCTTTGCCAAGCAGGCTGTGGCCGTGACCGGCGTGGGCTCCACGCTGGACAAGGTGGCCGTGGGCGAAGGCTGGGTGAAGCGCTTCCCCATGGAAGACTGGGTGGGCGGCCGCACCTCCGAGACTTCTGTGGTGGGGCTGGTTCCTGCTGCGCTGCAGGGCGTGGATATAGACAGCCTGCTGGCCGGCGCCGCTGCTATGGATGCCTGCACCCGCGTGGCTGATACCGCCAGCAACATGGCCATGAAGCTGGCTCTGGCCTGGTACGAAGCCGGCGAGGGCAAGGGTAAGAAGGACATGGTGGTGCTGCCCTACAAGGACAGCCTGGTGCTCTTCTCCAAGTACCTGCAGCAGCTCATCATGGAATCCCTGGGCAAGGAGCTCGACCTGGACGGCAACACCGTGAACCAGGGTATCTCCGTGTACGGCAACAAGGGCTCCACCGACCAGCATGCCTATGTGCAGCAGCTGCGCGACGGTATCAACAACTTCTTCGTGACCTTCATCGAGGTGCGCCAGGCTCCCACCGATACTGTGAAGGTGGAGGATAGCTTCACCGCCGGTGACTACCTGCAGGGCTTCCTGCGCGGCACCCGCAAGGCGCTTTCCGAGAGTGGCCGCAAGAGCATCACCATCTCCATCCCTGTGGTGAACGCCTACACGCTGGGCATGCTCATCGCCCTCTTCGAGCGCACCGTGAGCTTCTACGCCAGCCTCATTCACATCAACGCCTACCACCAGCCCGGTGTGCAGGCCGGTAAGCTGGCTGCCAATGTGTTCCTGAAGCTGCTCGCCGCTGCCGAGGGGGCTCTTTCCACCACCCCCGCCACCGCCGGTGAGATTGCCGCCAAGCTGGGCACGGACGTGGAGGATACCTACCACGCACTGGTTCACATCGCCGAATCCGGCAAGGCGAAGTGGGCTCTGGCCGACTGCCCCTGCCGCGATACCTTCTGCTGCTGATAAAAGCGCCGATTGTTTTTAATTTCAAGCCGCAACCCTGCCGGGGTTGCGGCTTTTGCATTTGACAAAAGCGCGCTGTGTGGTATCTTTGAAACCGCAACTGACCGGTATGGAAGAGATTTACACATTCACCCAGGACGTGACGGCCACCACTCCGTGGCTGCTGCCGCTGTTTTTTGCTTTGTTCGGGGCCTGCGTGGG
>JAZRBC010000035.1:0-2445 GCA_045634905.1 Akkermansia sp. | reverse complement strand
GAGCAGATGCTTGTTTTCGGCATCCATTTTCCAGATGTGGAAATCGATGCGCTCGTCCGCGCGGTCCACGATGTAGCGCAGCGTGCTGGCGAACACAAAGGGGAGCACCGCGTGTTCCTCGGTTTTGTTATAGAGGAATTGAGCATTCTGCCGGTCGAGGAATATCTGGCGGCGGATGGTGGTGAGCCGGGTGCCGTCCGTGCTGAGCAGCCGGATGCTTTCGCTGTAGACTTTGCGTCCGGCCTTGTTGCGGCTGAAACTGGAGCTGCACAGGGCTCGTTGCGCGGTATGCCACTGGGGCTTGCGTTCAATCTGCCCACCCTGGAAGAGGACGGTGAACAGGTCTTTGTCCTGCTGCACGATATTGTCGCTCACTTCAAAGGCGGTGCATGGAGAAATCAGCGTGACTGCCAGGAGAGAGAGGGAGAGGAAGAGTGTCTTCATGGTTAATTGCCTTTGAGAATCCGGCGTACGTTTTCCCATGCCTCGGGCAGGGGGAAGGGGTAGCTCCGTACTGTGGAGGGATGGGTGAAATTGAAATCGGTGGCATTTAACCGCACCGTACCGTCGGCATCGCGGGTGATGTATTTCGAGTCGGTGTGGATAATCATCCAATCCTTGTAGTTGAGCTCAAAGGTATCCACCAGAATGGACTCGCCACAGGTCAGGGACGAGCCTACGGACGCACGCACGGTACCGCGGTAGGTGATGGTGACAAACTCTCCATTGTCATGGCGGCTTTGTTCTCCCTGCAGTTCCACCAGCACGGCGGGGCCATTGGGCACAATCTGGTAAACCTCACATGTCACCGTGGGGTGTTCTGTCTGTTCCGGCATGTTGCTGCAGGATACGAGCAGCGCTGCCATACATATGGGTAGAATAAATTGCTTCATAAGCTGTGCTGTTGAGATTTGTCGCTGGTGATGACCCGCCCCGGCTCAAAAAGCCAGCTGTGGTAGGGTGGGTTCCAGGAATCTGCGGGCAGCAGGGGATTATCCCAGCTGGCGCGGGCAGAGGTTTTTCCGAAAATGCCGTGGCGGGTCAGCAGCTCGTCATCTGCCCAGCTGTGCAGGAACCAGAATGAGTTGATGAGAACCAGCCCGCCATAGATGGCGTGCAGAGCGGTGCGGCCTTTGATGATACTGCGGGATGTGCAGAGCAGCCCGAGGGTGCAGGGAAAGAGCAAGACCCCGAACCATGCCAGCGTGGAGTATGGGCAGCTCACCACCCACAGACCAGTGATGCTCCACAGCAGCTCACAGCCCGCCAGTGTACACAGCAGCACGACTACCGGCCAGATGATGAATCCGCTGATGCCGCGCTTCTCTGCGGCATCTCCCAGCTTGCACAGCCCCCAGTAGCAGACCAGCGCCGGAATCTGGGTGATGACCATGGAAGCCACCACCAGACACAGGTGAGGAACCAGACACACGATGTAGTCGTGCCATGCCGGTTCATGCCCCGGTATCCGGGCAGCAGCGGCAGCCAGACTCAGAGCACCAAGCAGCGGTGTGAGCACCAGCAGCCACCCCATGCAGCGCTGCCCCGTGCTCAGCGGTGGCTGAACCGAGGACTGATGTTTTCTGGAACAGATGTTTCTCATGGTGCCTTTCAGGGGCATTTGGCATTGACATCGGTCAGATAATCAAAGCTTTCGTTGTTTACGGAGTACAGGAATTTGTGCCCCTTGCGGTGTTTGCCTCTGGCGTCCACCAGCTCCACATAGATGCCGTCATCCTCGAAGCGGGTTCTGCTTACATCCCACTCCATGATGCGGGAGCTGATGGTGTAGCGCCCCTGGTAGCGCCAGCGCTTGATTTTTCCGCCCGGTATGGCGCGGTATACATGCAGCGTGTAGCTCCAGCAGCCGGCGGCGGTCCATTCCAGCAGCACAAAGGTTTCGTCCTTTTCGTCTGCTATCCAGTTGCAGATGCCATCCACTTCCCGGGCACTGTGGTACAGATGCTCTATTTCAAAATCCGTGATAGTGGCTTTTTCTTTCCAGTTTTTGTTGGACTCCTGGTTATCGAACGCGCCCCATCGATGCGCGGCGGCTCTGGCAAGCTGGATTCCGCTGCTGTGGTTGGGTTGTTGGCGGTAGAAGTAATCGCTGCTCCGGTTCACCTTCCGGCGCTTTCCCATATCAGACTCCGAGTCTATTTCAGAAAAGAGCCTACAGGATTCTTCTTCATTATCGGCAAAATGAAATGTCTTTTCAATTTTGAGACCGTGAGGCTTGCTGATGTAGGTGACCGTTAATTGATGTTCGGTGACCTCCACCCCGGCAGGGAGGTATTCCACATAGCGCGCCCAGACATTGTATTGCCCGACTCGTTCGTATTCGTTGTTGCGATTCAGCCGGAATACCGTGAAAACTCTGTTGGATGCCCCGCATCCCGGCTCGGCCATAAAGACGATGACCTTGCCATCCTGGCTGGTGAACCA
>JAZRBC010000034.1:0-5836 GCA_045634905.1 Akkermansia sp. | reverse complement strand
AACAGGTACATACTGAGCCCGCTCCACAGATGCGGCACAGGCTTGCCCGCCCAGAGCAGCTCCTCACCTCGCAGCATACTGTTTTCCACCATCAGCCGATCATCGATGCTTAATTCAGTATCAGACAATTTCATAACGGTTATTGGATTGTGGAAGATTCAAGCTGCCGGATAAGGGGGAGCACCTGCTCGGCATCAGCTGCCGTGATTCGCAGAAAGCCCTCGGGGGCCAGTTTGCCCCGACCTCCACGCCCGGTTGCGATATACGGATTTTCTCCCAGCACCAGGTTCACCAATCCGCCGGGAAGTTCATCGCGCGATTTCACCATATCCGGCACCGGCACATAGGACAAGGAAATATAGCCCAGAACAGTATACCGCAACACGCGGGCGCGCTGGTTGGTAAGCGCGTAGACGGTGCGCCTCTGCATCCACTTGTTGAACAGCGGGGCTAAGAGCATCCCGGTAAAAGGAATAAGGGCGAAAGCCATTGCCGGGCTTCCCCCACGGCAGATGCCATAGAGCAAGGCACACACCCAGACCGCGCCGAAAATCACGAAGAAACCAGCAGGCGAAGCCCAGGGCTCCGGCACAGGTTGCCCCACCCAGAGCAGTTTTTCGTCTTCAGGCAGATGCTCCTGCAATTTCTGTCGGCAGGCGGGGGAAAGATTGGTATCGCAAAGGTCCATAGGGGTAGGTGGTCTAAATCAAAAATCCAACATTCAACATCAAAAAAGCCACCCCCGCAGGGAAAATCCACGGAGGTGGCGCGAGTTGAAAAGCGATTAGTGAATGCGCTTCAGAAGCCAGGGCAGCAGCTCGCTGATGGCGACGCGTTCCTGCTCCATGGAATCGCGGTGGCGGATGGTCACCGTGTCCTTGAGGGCGGGATCACCTTCCTCGCCCAGGGTCTCGAAGTCAACCGTGATGCAGAAGGGAGTACCCACTTCGTCCTGGCGGCGGTAGCGGCGGCCCACGGCACCGGCCTCATCGTAGAACACGTTCATGAAGGGACGCAGCTCGGCCTCGATTTCGCGGGCGATGCGCACCTGCTCGGCGTTCTTCTTGAGCAGCGGGAAGATAGCGGCCTTGATGGGGGCCATGCGGGGGTGGAAGTGCATGACGGTGCGGATATCGCTCTTGCCGTCCTTACCCAGTTCCTCTTCATCGAAGGCTTCGCAGATAACGGCCAGCACGGAGCGGTCGCAACCGGCCGAGGGTTCCACCACGTGGGGGATAAAACGCTCGCGGGTAGCCTCGTCGAAGTACTCCATGGGCTTGCCGGAGCCTTCCTGGTGGCGGCCCAGGTCATAATCGGTGCGGTAGGCGATACCCATGAGCTCCTGCACACCGAAGGGGAACTCGTACTCCAGGTCGTAGGTCTTCTTGGAGTAGAAAGCGCGCTCTTCATCCGGCACGTCGAGGATGTGAATCTTATCGCGGGCGATACCGATGTTCTCGTAGAACTGAAGGCTCTTCTCCAGCCATTCGTCGGTCAGGCGGAAGCCGTCCTCACCCTTGCAGAAGTATTCCACTTCCATCTGCTCGAACTCGCGAGAGCGGAAGGTGAAGTTGCGGGGGTTGATTTCGTTGCGGAAAGACTTACCAATCTGGGCGATACCGAAGGGAATCTTGTTGCGGGAGGAATCGAGGATGTTCTTGTACTGACAGAAGATGCTCTGGGCCGTCTCCGGACGCAGCCAGCCGGTGCTGGCGGGGTCGTTCTCATCGGAAGTGGCACCGATGGTTGTCTTGAACATCAGGTTGAAGGAGCGGGCCTCCGTCACCAGGGAACCGTTGGCGGGGTTGTAGCGCACGGAGTCGGTCACCTCCTCGGTGCTTTCCTCGATGAGCTCCAGGTCGGCGGGCTGAGTACCCTTACCGGCAATCTGGCTGTAGTACTGCAGCGCACCCTTGCGGGCTGTTTTGGCGCTCTTCTCATCCGTGCCCTCTACGAGCATGGAGAATTCCTTCTTGGTGCTCCAGGAGCCATCCTTGCGGGCAGCGCCCTTCCACCAGTAGGCCACACCACTCTGGGCGGGAATCTGGTCGGCGCGCAGGCGTTCCTTGGTGAGCAGGCAGTCGCACAGCGGGTCGCAGAAGCCACCCACGTGACCGGATGCCACCAGCACCGAGTTGTGTGTGAGGATGGAACCATCCATACCCACGATATCGGGGCGTTCCTGCACGTGGACACGCCACCAGTAATCCTTCAGATTGCGCTTGAGCTCAACACCCAGGGGACCGTAGTCCCAGCAACCGTTCAAACCACCATAGATTTCAGCGGCCTGAAAAATGAACCCTCTGCGCTTGCAAAGGCTGACGATTTTTTCCATGCGGACGGGATCAGTCTGTGTACGGTCTGCCATAACGCGGGATATTCTACTATAAAACCTAGCATTTGCAAGCAAAATCGCATGCTTTCATTGAGCCGCTTCAGCGGCTCAATTTCGACCGCCACCGGCGGATTTCGATGCTCCGACAGGAGCAATTTCGATTGCCGCAGGCAAATTTCAATACAGTTCGCAGAACTGCAATTATTTCCCTCTTGTTTTCAAACAGGTGTTAATAGAGGATATCAACATACGACGAATACTGCCGGCTTCATTACGCAACTTGACTGCAACATCACCCAGATCCGGACAAGAAGTTGCCAGTATTGTCAGCCAGTATTCGCACTCATTGCATTCCTTTAACGCTATACGCAACTTATGGACAAAATCATCCGCGCTTTCGGCATACCGGGCTTCGTGCAAATTAGCCCCAATACTGGTACCTGCGCGTGCCAACTGATTTTTGAGAAATGAACGCCTTTCAATCTGGTCGTACAAATGAACCAGCTTTACAGAAAGGGCTATAGATGCATGACGAAGCTTATCCTTATCCATGATTTGCACTCTATCATCCCTTTCATTGAATGAAAAGTTTTTTATTGCGGGGCATCCGCCCCGCATCGAAATTTGCCTATGGCAATCGAAATTGCTCCTGACAGAGCATCTAAATCCAGCCACATTCGGCTGGTCGAAATTGAGCCGCTGCGGAGGCTCAATGATTCAGGAGCGAAACCGTCGTCTCCGGAGATTCCCCCTCCGGAATAGCCCAGATGAGCTCATGCAACCCGGGTTCCAGCCGGTAAAGCACCAGTGCATTGAAATCCGTCCCCTTACCACCCCCGGCATGCACCAGCGAGGTCCCCTGCCGCCCCTGGGTGATGAGACGGGTACCTTCGTAATTCTTCAGCGTCAGCAGCACGGCATATACCCCGCGCTGCGGCACATTCAGCACCAGATGCGCAGCCACAAAGCCCTCGGTATTCGACTTATGCCAGCGCAACGGGTGATTCTGCGGAGTCCGCTGGGCATGGTGCAGCCCGGGAGTAGCAGCGCGATACTGGCGGCGCAGCTCACGTTCTTTCCATGCCTTGCGGATAACGCCAAGCGTCACAAAAAGCAACACCAGCAGGCCGCAGCTCAGCCAGCTGTAGATAGCCAGCGCAGAAGCCGCTTCACTTCCCCAGAACAGAATACCCACCAGCAAAGCGCAGAAGCCCAGCGTGACCGCCAGCCCCCACTTGAACCCGAATACCATGCCGGGGAACAGCAGGAAAAGGATAAGATAACGCAGAAAGAAGCGCAGGTTCAGCGGGGTGCTCTGCAACAGATCACGGCGCAGCACCTGTTCGCTCAGCTTCAGCAGCTGTTCCTGTGTGGTATGGGCATCAATCTTCACGCGCAGAAGATTAGCATATTTCCCCCTGCCCCGCAAGAGCGAATCAACGCAGGCACACACTTACCCTGGATGCCGTGCGACTCTGCACATGCACCGCCAGCCGATGGCAACCGGGCTCCAGTCGATAAGCAGCAGCGGCGGCATTCACCAGACCGGGCACCAGTTCGCGCTCAGTCATGCAGGCGCAGGAATCGAAAGTCACATCCACGCGGGAATCCGCATCCTGCACCTTGGCGCTCAACACGTATACTCCCTGCTTCTGCACCTGCACCACGAGCGATTTTTTCTGATTCTCGCCCTGCTCAAAATCCCATATCCGGCTCTGCCCCGGATGCAGGTCGGGAGCACAGGCAGCATCATCGGGCAACAGATACTTACGGAACTGGCGATACTCCCAGATTCCCATTACCAGCCGGAACAGAATCAGCAGCACCCAGTCCACCACGGCCCAGATAAGCCAGAACCACAGGAAGGCATCCATGCTACCCGGCTCACCCCACAGCCACAGATACGCCGCCACCCCGGCCAGAAGCGCCGTGCCGGCTATACCCAGCACCGGCCCCAGAATAGCCGCCGGCATGAAGATAAAGTAAAGCGCATACACAAAGACACGCGGCAGGTTCAGCGGGGTATTGGCCAGCAGATTCCGCAGCAGTTCCTTATCGGTGAGCTGCTGCAGCTGGTCACGTGTGCGGGCTTCATCCAGTTTCATGGCAGTAAAAATCAGAAAGGCACCAACACTTGATTGCGTTGGTGCCTTTCCTCAGCGGAGCGGGGGGGATTCTTTACGTTATGCGTTAGCGTGCAATATAGGATTGTACCCCTATTCTGTACCCTGGCCGTTTTTCCCGCGCTCCCTTTTGCCTTCATCTGTTGCTTGCACCAACGGCAAAAGAGTGTTACTGTCGAAACGCTATAACATAGCCGCGCGCGTTATGTCAAGCCGCCATAGTGTGCGCGCACGTGCGGAAATATGGAGGCGTTTTTATCATGTTGCAGCGTTTTATTTTTCTACAGCGTTGCATATTAGCATTTTACAACTGCGGGGAAGTTTCCCGCAAGATTTGCTTTGCATAGCAGTATAATCATACATAACTCATTGATATAAGAGCGCGTACATTTTGCGGGAATGTTTCCCGCACCGCCCCGCACAGCCCCGCACGGCCTGAATATATCGGCCCGGTGAAAGAGTCCCGGCTCACCTACCAGGGCCCGGCCCTGGTGCGTCCTGGTGCGTCCTGGTGCGTCCTGGTGCGTCCTGGTGCGTCCTTCCGGTGCGGTGTCATTCCCCGGAGCCGTGGCCAAAGCGTGCGCCCTGGTGGCATCCACCTACCGCCGGGGAGCTATCCACCTGCCAGGGGGGGGGTAAGGCATCTATTATTGCAAATTTGGGTCTATCTTTTAGCGCCTGAGCAAATTGGGCATTCTGCATAAAGGAAAGTTGTATTTACGAAAGCGGGCCATGCTTTCGGGGGCTGTATGTGCGGCCTCGATGCGGTGCCGGGGGCTGTGGCGTGAATGAAAGCGCGCGCAATTAAGGAAACGTAACGGGCATTTGCCAGAGGTGCGCACGTGTGGCGGCTGCCGGGGGCTGTGCCTTTTGGGCGTTCATGGTGCGCAAGCGCGCCTTTTTGGCCTTTGTTATTGCGCTTTTCTTCCCGTTGAATATGCGCGCGGTTTACCGCACCGGGGCGCGGGGTGCAACATTGGGGGATTTTGGGGCCCTGGCGCGCCTTCTGCGGCGGTGTAGCCTTCTTGTGGCAACGTTGTACACATGCCAGGCGCGGCGCGTCCTGGCGGCCTTCTGGCGCGTTTCCGTGGCCAGGGTGTGCGCACCGGTGGCCGGAGCGTGCCGCCTGATGGCATCCACCTACCGCCGGGGAGCTATCCACCTGCCACGGGCCCGGCCTGGTTCCCTGGTTCATTCCGTCCAGGGCGGTGTGATTCTTTGGATCCGTGGCCAGGATATGCGCACCGGTGGCCAGAGCGTGCCGCCTGATGGCATCCACCTACCGCCGCCGGAGCTATCCACCTGCCACGGGCCCGGCCCTGGTTCCCTGGTGCATCTATCCAGGGCGGTGTGCTTCTTTGGATCCGTGGCCAGGGTA
>JAZRBC010000033.1:0-6561 GCA_045634905.1 Akkermansia sp. | reverse complement strand
GCCGGCCAACCGGCAGAGACATTCATGCAAGCGCTTCTGGCACAATACCAGGGCGAAATTCTGGAATATGAGCAAAAAGATGCTTCAGCGAGCTAGGCTGCATATGCAGCGTCTGGCATCCTTCATCCTGCTGCGCACCCGCCGCTGCAGCAGGAAGCTGTTGCATGCTCTTCTTTCCCGCCGGGTTGTGGCGGGCGGACTCACCGCCATCATCGCGATTGAACTGGCCGTGCTGGGCGTAGGGGTCACCCGCCGGCTTGATTTAGCATACGAGCGGTCGCTGGAAGTCTCGCAAGCCCAGCTGGCCGTCATCGAAGCCCGGGAACTCGCCCAGCTTCAGCCGGCCGGAGAGGCCAAGGGCTCTGCCGGAGTCACTGCTCCTGCCGCCCAGGAAGAAGATGACCCGGATGCACCGCCCCCCCTCCGCGCAAGAGATGTAGATACCATACTGGCTCAGGAAGGAGGTCTGGATTTCATGGAGCTCGGCATGGAACCACCCGCCGCCACCCCGGAGGAAAGCACCCCGGCGGCAGATGATGCCACCGCGCAGCTGAGCCCGGAGGACAAGGAAGAAGTCGACCGGCTCATCCGCCAGGGCGTGGCCGCTATGACGGCGGGAGACATGCGCCAGTGCATTCTGAGTCTGGAAGAAGGAAGCCTGCTCTGCGCCGAGCACCCCGCCCTGCTCTACTACTACGGCATGGCCTACGACAAACTGCTGAACCCGAAGAAAGCCCGTGAATACTACGCAAAGGTATTCCAGATGCGGGACCGGGCAGGCAACTATTTCAAACGGGCGGCACACCGCCTCACCTACGGATTCGACCAGCCGGCGGCCATGCGGGGCAAGCTCTCCTTCGGGCCACACCAGGTGAAGCACACCTACTCACCCGAAACCGGGGAACAGGTGGACATGCTGCTTCCGGTCATGCTGGCTCCGGGCGAGGAAGTACGGCTGGAAGACCTCTACATCCACGTGCAGTTCTTTGACCTGGTGAATGGCCGCCGCATCGGTTTCAGCCGGGGCAAGGTCAACTGGAACTGGCAGAACGAAAAGCCCGACTGGAGCAACTGGGAAGAGCACCTGGTCTTTTCCTATTCCGTGCCGCCGCTTACCCAGGCTGAGCTGGATGCCTATGGCGACATCAAATACTATGGGTTCACAGCCAAGCTTTATTACAAAGGAGAACCCCTGGACTGCCTGAGCAGCCCCTCAGCTCTCATTCTCCAGGAGCAGAGACTCAAAGCCCGCAACAGAGAACAACACCACACGCCCACCAACTCACTACTGCCGGATGACGGGCTCGTTCCTTCCTACGAGGAGGCGCTGCCGGTGAGCGATTTCTTGCCCGAACTTCCCCTGCCGCAATGACCGATATTTTCCCAGAACTGCCACGCCCCCTGGGCATCTACACCCTCACCCGCCTGCTGGAGCTGCGTGAGAATACGGCTCTGTACGTGGCGCAGCAGAACCATGTGGATCGCAATGTGGTGCTGGAGGTGCTCATCCCCGGAGTCTCCCACGCTGAAGAAGTCGCATTCCTGGCACAGGCGCGCCTGCGTGTAGCCTCCTCTGAACTGCCGCACGTGGCACATGTGTTCGAATCCCTGCGGGCCGAAGGCACCTGGTTCCTCACGCAGGAACTCCCCCAGGGTACCAGTCTGGCAGAACAGGCGGCCGCCGGCAAATCGCTGAGCGTGCCCGACATCTGCCGGGTGGTGGCCGCCGCGGCCGACATGTACACCCCGTGCTACCAGGCCGAGCTGAGCGCCATGCCGCTGGCTCCGAGCTCCATTTTCACCGAAGCCGATGGAGAAGTGCATTTTCTCTCCCCCCTGGTGGAAGGCGAATCCAACGACCCCGCTGCGCAGATGGGGGCTCTGGCCAGGGCGCTCTGGCCGCTGGTGCCGCAGGAGCGGGTTCCCGGACTCGGCCGTGCACTTACTCTGTTGCAATGGCTTGCAGAAGGATACGAAGGCGAGTTACTGGACTGGAGCAGTCTGGGTAACACCGCCCGTGCCATTCTTGACCAGCTGGCTCAGGAACAAGCTCCGGAAAAGCCCCAGAGTGCCATTTCTGACCTGCTGAACAACAAACGAAAACTCAGAAAGCTGAGCCGGACCACGGCCCGGTGGGGCCTTTATCTGGGTGGTGCCGCCGCCATCATCATCGGCATGTCCTGTCTGGGCACCCTCTACGGTATGGCAGAGACCCGCAAGATACCTGCCGGCAACGAAATCTCCTATCTCTGCCGCGATGGCAACAGCCACGAACAAGTACACCGCCGTCCGGTTTCTGTCTCGGAATACGCAGGCTTCCTGCAGGCATACAAAGCCTTGAACAAAGAACAGCAGATACAGCTGCTGGCAGATTCGCCGGAGCATTCCACCAATCCGATGCCGGAAAACTGGGAAAACCAGCTGGAAGATAAAGCCCCGGAAGAACCGGTGACCGGGGTCAGTTTCTGGCAAGCCAGACTCTACGCCCGCTACCACGGTGGCGATATTCCCACAGCTGCTCAGCTGCAGGCGGTGCAGGCCGCCGGGGTTTCCTGCTGCCCGCTTGAGTGGAGCCGCACCACGGAGGCTACTCCCCTGCCCGGTCTCTACGCCGACGGAGCACCGCTGCTCATCACCGCGCAAGGGCAGCCCTATCCTGTCGATACGCGCAGCTGGCAAAGTGCCGGCTGCGGCTTCCGCATTTCCATACCTGAAACAAAATAAAAGCCGAATATACAGAAGATTATGAAACACATATACCATACCCTGCTCACCATGTTCTGCCTGCTGCTGGGCAGCCAGGCCTTTGCCCAGGTGGAGCTGCGGCTGCAGCCCGTGCGCAAGGATTTCATCGTGGGCGAAAACGTGGCTCTCAAGCTCACCATCACCAACCAGACGGACGCTTCCATTCCGCTGAAAAACACCCCCGGCCGCCCCTGGCTCAATTTCAGCGTGACCAAGCGCGGCGAACAGGCCCCGATAAGCCCCATCGCCAACGCCCGCTTCCCGGAAATCACCCTTACCCCGGGCTCCTCGCGTTCCTTTGAGTTCAACCTCAAGTCCATCTACCGTCTCGGCAGCTCCGGCAACTACGGCGTGACCGCCGCCATCCGCATGCCCGACGGCCACTCCACCTACGGCTCCAACCGAGCCCTCTTCACGCTGACCAACGGCATCAAGATGCGCGATTTCAACATTCAGGCCCGCGGCGAGCGCATCACCCTCAGCCTGCGCAATGCCGTCATCAACGGCAAGGAATGTCTCTTCGGCCAGGCTATCAGCAAGGACACCAATCAGGTGCTGGGTGCCTGTTTCCTTGCGGAGTACCTGAACTTCATGAAGCCGAGCGTGCTGCTTGACAGCGCACAGAACATGCACGTGCTCTGCCAGTCGTCGCCGGAGTTCTTCACCTACTCCGTCATGAACACCCACGGCGGCCGTTCCTCCGCCAAGCTCTACAAACGCGTCGGCGGCATGGTAGACCTCATCAGCACCGGCCGTGGTATCCGCCCCGTAGGTCTTGTCGAGTACGTGGCTCCCAAGCCCGGTTCCGAAAATATCCGCAAAGCTTCTGAACGCCCCTTCTGATCTGCCATGTCTACTCCTACCATCGCTATCGTAGGCCGCCCGAATGTGGGCAAATCCGCCATCTTCAACCGCATGGTCGGCCGCCGCATCGCCATCGTGCACGACCAGCCCGGCGTGACCCGCGACCGCCTCTGCGCCCCGGTGCGCATCACCGATTTTGATGCCCTGGTGGTGGATACCGGCGGTATCGGCAGCACGCTGGACGACGGCTTTGCCGCCCAGGTGACCCAGGAGGCGGATATCGCCATGAACGCCGCGGACTACATCATGTTCGTGTGCGACTGCCGCGACCACCTCACCCCCATCGACCGCACCATCGCCGCCCACCTGCACAAGAGCAAGGTGCCCGTGCTGCTGGTGCTCAACAAGGCCGACACCGAGAAGCAGGAGCTCAACCTTGGTGAGTTTGCCGACCTGGGCTTCTCTGACTACGTGTTCACCTCTGCCGAGCATGGGCGCGGTTTCCCCCGCCTGGCAGATAAGCTGAATGCCATGCTCAAATCCCTGGGCGCTACGCCCAAGAAGGCCGAGGCCGCTGCCGATGCCACCCCCGAGGACGAACCCGAGAAGGAGGAAGTAACCAAGGACTCCCCCATCAAGGTGGCTATCGTAGGCCGCCCGAATGCCGGCAAATCCTCCCTGGTGAATGCCATTCTGCAGGACAAGCGCACCATCGTCTCCAATGTGGCCGGCACCACGCGCGATGCTATCGATATCCCCTACATGCGCGGCGAGCAGGGCTATGTGCTCATCGACACCGCCGGCATGCGCCCCCGCAGCAAGCGCGACACCTCGGTGGAGGTCTTCTCCGCCATGCGTAGTGAGCGAGCCATCCGCCGTGCGGATATCTGCCTGCTGGTCATCGACATGGCCGCCGGTGTCACCCAGCAGGACCGCCGCATCGGCTCTATCATCGCCGAGGAGAAGAAGCCCTGCATCATCATCGTCAACAAGTTCGACCTCTACTGCCCGGATGCCCCCATGAGCGCCCGCAAGGATGCCGTGAAGGAACACATCAAAGAGAATCTCTTCTTCCTGGACTACGCGCCCGTGGCCATCGTTTCCGCCAAGGATTCCTGGGGTATCGACTCCATCTTCAAGAGCATTGCCCGCGTGCAGCAGGAGGCTCTCAATATGCCCACCACGGGTGAACTGAACCGCCTGCTCCAGCGCGCCATGGAGATGAATCCTCCCGGCCAGCACCGAGTGCTCAAGAAGCGCCTCAAGCTCTTCTACGCCACCACGGCGGAGAATGAGAAGTACACCACGATTCCCGTGCCCACCTATGTGCTGTTCGTGAATGACAAGCGCCTGCTGGCCGACAGCTATGCCCAGTACCTGCGCAACACCATCCGCTCCCGCATCAAGGCCGCCGGTGTGCCCATCGTGCTCTCGCCCCGTTCCCGCGTAAGAAATGACTAACCCGCCGGAAGAGGTACTCCGGCAGTTAGGCCCGGAGGAGCGAGTGCTCTGGCACGCCAGACCACGGTTCAGGCAACTGCGGCGGCGTGCCCGCCTCCTGGTGATATTCAGTTTCATCGCCTGTCTGCTGGCCTGGATGGGGCATCACAGCACGGGAATCAGTTGCCCGGAAGGCTGGGCATTATGTTATCTCCTTCTCCTGGCTCTCCCGCTCAGCGAGCTTATCGGCACACTCTGGTACCTCTTCACCACCGCGCAGACCCACTACACCCTCACAAACTACCGCGCCATTGTGAGCAGAGGCTCGCAGCTGGAGGAATACCCGCTGGAGCCCGACATGCTGGCACAGGTCCGGCACTGGGGCAGCAACTGCGCCTCTGTTTTCTTTTTCATCGAGGCTAAGATTTCCCTCTTTCTAGAGCATCCCCGCGCTGTCGGCAAAGGATTTGCCGACACCCCGCAGGCAGACACCCTGCTCCGGCTTCTGGAGGAACACGCCGGCGCCACGCAACCCCGGCAGGAAGCCATTGAGGAGGAAAACAGAATCCGGGAAACAAAGCTGAAGCTTCAAGCCAGGAAATCCCAACTGTTTCTCAGCATCATCCTCTTTCTCGGAGGACTCATTTACCTTTCCACCTGCATCGGAGAAGTCTGCCAGAACGTCAACCTCCTGCAGAACGGCACCCACACCACCGGCATGGTGCTTGATTCGTATCTGGGCAAGGAAATTGACATGGCGGATATCAAGGTGGGCAGGACCATCGATGTTGATATCCTGATGCGCTATGGCAATGAAACGCTGCGCTTCACGCAATCATGCTACAACGGCACAGATGAGCGCTACTTCACCCCCGGCGCTGCCCTGCCCCTGGTTTATCTGGATAATCCCGCCAACGCCAGAATCGCCCTGCCGTGGGAAATGTACAACGAGTTCATGTGGGCCGCGCTGTTCCTCCTGCTCAGCCTTTCAGCCGGCATCTACGTTCTTACAACGTACCTCCGCGCTCATCGAAAGCTGAAACATTTACCCAACTCATGAAAAAATACCTGTTCTTCCTGTTAATAACCTGCCCGCTGCTGGCAGAAACCATCACCGGCACCTGCAAACGCGTGGTGGACGGCGATACCTTCGTCCTGAATGACAACACAACCGTGCAGATATGGGGCATTGATGCCCCGGAGCTGAAACAGTCTCACGGACAGGAGGCCCGCACCTGGCTGCAGAACACCATCGGCCTGAAAGGGGTTGAACTCCGCATCAAGGTCAAGGGAACGGATGACAAAGGCCGCACCCTCGGCATGGTGTACATCCAGGGCAACCAGAGGCGCATCTCCAACGTCGGCACGCTGATGGTCAAGGCCGGCATGGCCTGGTTCGATGATTATAACGCCCCTGAAGCCGGTCTGGCGGATGAAATGGAGAAGGCCCGCAAGGCGAAAAAAGCCCTCTGGGCGGACGAGAACCCGGTGAAGCCCTACATTTTCCGCAAGGGCGGTCTGCAACAGCCGGAACCGGCAGCAGAATCGGCGGGCGACGAGGTTATCTGCCAC
>JAZRBC010000032.1:0-5055 GCA_045634905.1 Akkermansia sp. | reverse complement strand
GCGAGCATATCCATCCAGAACTCAGCTTCGTCCGATTCCTCTTCACATATTTTGAGTTTATTGAGGTAATCCTTATCTGACTTGGCTCGCCCGGAAGCACGATAGTTTGCAGCCACCGATGTAGCACAACGGAACAACTGGTCACGCATGTGTAAAGATTCAGGAGTACTCGGAAGCGAGCTGCACAGTTTGAACACGCGCAACGCAAAAGCACGAGTGCGCTGCGTTAACTTCTCTCTGAAGTCCAGGCCATTATTCATCTTCCTGCCACCTGCGGGCGTAAGCCCGCGTAACTTTACACTTCGTACTTCCCACCTCGTACTTCGTACTTTCTGCGAATCACTTCAGTGATTCGCAGAAACGTGCCATTTTGTCGCAGGCCTGCTCGAGCAGGTTCTGCGCAGTGGCATAGCAGCAGCGCAGGTATCCCTCGCCGCAGGAACCGAAAGCAGTACCGGGCACGGCTGCCACCTTATGCTCCATCAGCAGACGGAGAGCGAACTCCTTGGATGAAATGCCGAAACGCTGAATGCTGGGGAAGGTGTAGAACGCACCGCCGGGCAGATGGCAATCCATGCCCATGTCATTGAAGCGACCCACAATGTAGTCGCGGCGCTTGTGATAGCTTTCGCGCATCTCCAGCATGGCATCCACACCGTTCTCCAGAGCTTCGATACCTGCCTCCTGCGAGGTAATGGTCGGGCAGATCATGGTGTAGGAATGCACCTTCATCATCTGCTCAATGAGTTCCTTCGGACCACAGGCATAACCCAGTCGCAGACCGGTCATGGCAAAGGCCTTGGAGAAGCCATGCAGCAGCAGGGTGCGTTCCTTCATACCCGGCAGCGAGGCGATGGAGGTATGCTCCTCCTCATCATAACGGAGCTCGGAATAAATCTCATCCGTGAGCACAAATAAATCATGCTTGATGCAGATGGCTGCAATCTCTTCCAGCGTCTTGCGCGGGGCGATGGAGCCGGTGGGATTCGTGGGGAAGTTCAGCATCAGCACCTTGGTGCGCGGGGTGATAGCTGCTTCCAGCTTCGCGGGATTCAGCGCAAAAAGGTCATCGATGCTCGTTTCCACTGCCTTGGGTATGCCATAGGCCATCATCACCGTGGGGGCATAGCTCACGTAGCAGGGCTCGTGATACAGCACCTCATCCCCGGGGTTCAGCAGGCAGCGCAGCGCCAGATCGATAGCCTCGCTCACGCCCACCGTAGGCAGAATTTCGCACAGCGGATCATACTCCACATGGAAAAAGCCCTGCACATAAGTGCTGATAGCGCGGCGCAGGGATTCCAGGCCGTAGTTACTGGTGTAGGTGGTGTGCCCACGCTCCAACGAACGGATGGCGGCCTCGCGGATATTCCACGGAGTCACGAAATCGGGCTCACCCACCCCCAGGGAGATGATATCCTTGCTGCCTGTAGCCAGGTCAAAGAACTCGCGGATACCCGAGCGGGGCATATCCGTGACCTGCTTGGAAAGCATTTTGCTCCAGTCCATAATCAGGGGATGATGTTAAGACGTTCAGCCTCCGGCTCCTCTGCGTAGATGAGACCGTTGTTCTTGTAAGTCTTGAGACGGAAATGCGTAGCGGTGGAAATCACATTCTGCATGCTGGCCAGGTTCTCGCTCACAAAGCGGGCCACCTCCAGCAGCGTGGGAGCTTCCACCATCACCAGCAGGTCATAGCCACCGGAAATCAGATACAGGCTGCGCACCTCCTTGAAACGGGCAATGCGGGAAGCCAGACGGTCAAAACCGCCGCCGCGCTCGGGAGTGCAGCGCACTTCGATGAATGCGGAAACACCCTCGCCGTCATCATTCACAATGGCCTGGTAACCCACAATGCGGCCTGCCTTCTCAAGAGCAGCTCGCTTGGCGGCCACGGTTGCAACATCCACACCAAGGCGGTCTGCAATCTGCTGGTCGCTCAATCGCGCATCCGCCTCCAACAACTTAAGAAGGGCATCCTGTGTCATAGCTTAGCTCATCATACCACCCTGCCCCGTTAAGTCAACCTCAAATTACGCCAACTATAGCACGATACTTTCCGGAAAATCCTGCTATTCTTCTCAAGACTTGCGAAATTAGCTTGTCAAACAGCGACGTGATTGTTAAAGTGCAGGATATGAAGCATTGTACCTCTCTTCTGCCTATACTGGGAGCATTGTCATTCTGTCTCTTACCTGCAGCGGCAGAGGAACCAGCCTATGCTAACTTCTCACTGCTGAAATTCTCCCGCGCTTTTCCGCAGGCGGAAGAACAACAAGTGTTGTCCCGGATGATTTCCAACAGCTCATCCTTTGCCCTGACCTTGCAGATTACACCAAAAACAAACTACACTGTGAGTTCGCTGAACATACAGGGATTATCCATGACAGACAGGCTTGGCAACAACCTGCAGCCGGATTTCATGACGGAAGTCGGAGATAAGGGGCGAGCTTACATCGATATCTACTCAAAAGACACCATGTATGGTGACTGGGTACACATCACCGGCACCCTGCACGTTCGTCTGGCACAAGGAATTAAAAAGCACCCGATGCAGACGATTATTGCCGCTAGTCCTGCTTCAAGTATTGTTCCCGGAGTGGACGTTAGTTACGAATTGGATAATACAGGAACGCTGCACATCTATATTACAGGCGAAGATTCTGTACGTAAAGTTCAAGGCATAACATGCTACTCACCCGATGGTAATGAACTCCGCCCCCTGAGTTCCGCGGCATTCACCTCTGGGGATAACTCATTCAAGAGTTTAACGATTAATTTCGGAGACAAGCTTACCTCACTGGATGTCATCCTCAAAACATACGAAGGCGCAAAGGAAGTGCAACTTCCCATGAACTTCCGTGTCGGTATGACCGGCATGCTGCCTCCTCCGACAAAATCAGAGAACAGCAGGCGCATCGCTCCACCCAAGTTCAAACTCTAAGTACAGTATCTATCTTTCTGAAAGAGTCTACTACCAACTATAGCACGATACTTTCCGGAAAATCACAGTGGCGCAGGATGCCCCACATCTTGTCTATGTAGGCCAGGGTGTAGAAGTTCTCAAAATAGTGGAAGTAATATGCGCCCAGCGGGGTAAGGCGGTAGCCATCTCCCTCGTGCACAATATACCCCAGCCACCGGGCCAGACGGAACTCTGCGCCGAACTCTTGCTCCAGTTCCGTGCCGAAGAAGTCCCGGAAATCCGAGCGGCTCACGCGGGTGGTATACGTCCTCCAGAAAAGGTAATAGAGCATGCGCTGCCGCCGGCTGAAACGCGTGGTAAGCGCGGTGGGCAACTGCCCGGCGCGGATACGTTCTATATAAGCCTTGACTGAGAATGTGTTTATCTTGAAACTATCGCGCAGCAGAGTGGTAGCCGAGCAGCCGAAACCCAGGAAGGTGTCGCGGGTCATGCTGGAGTAGCGGTGCCCGCCCGGGGTGGCAAAGGTCCAGATAGAATCCCGCACCAACCCCTTGGATTCGCAGTAGGCGGTCAGTTCATCCAGCAGGCGGTGTTTCTGTCTGCCGGGCATGGCATGCACCGGGCTGCCGGTGAAGGAGAAATCAATGAAGGGATATACCGCTACGTGATTAGCACCATGGGCAAAGGCCGTGTCCAGATCCCGGCGGATATGCTCTATCTTCTGCCCGGGCAAGGCGAAGATGAAATCCATGCTCACCGTCTCAAATGGCACCGCCGCCAGCGCTGCGGCCAGTTTCTCCGGCTGAGGTGCGGGGCGCTCAAGACATCGGGCAAACTCCGGCAGAAAGCTCTGGATGCCGATACTGATACGCGTCACCCCCGCATCCCGGAGAAGGCTCAGCGTTTTCACATTCACATCTGCCGGGTGCAGCTCGGCTCCCACGCCGTCGGTAATATCAAAGTACTGCCGCAGCGCCTCAATAATACGCCCCAGCTCCGCAGCCAGCAACGCGGGGGTACCACCGCCGAAGTACAGGCTGCTCACCCGGGTGCGCTCACCGCGCATGCGCCCCACCATCTCAATTTCCTGCAGCAGCGCTGCAGTATAGGCACTGGCTGCTTCGGGGGTATAGCGTTCCTTGCAATATGGGCAGAAATTACACAGCGTGCGGCAGAACGGGATGTGTACATACAGCCCCAACCCGGGGCAATCGTCATAATCCAGCACCGCATCATTATCTGCCGTGAAGCGGAACGGCTCAGGGCTCCGGGTCAGCCAGGTGCGCGCAGCTGTGGTCAGAAGGTTCATGAATCAGACGTATCGGGTGTAGGTGCGCAGCATTTCGGTTATCACGCGCAGGTTCCCGCGGAAAACCAGCGCATATTCAGCCGCAAAGAAGTAGCCGCATTCATCGCAGAGACCCGGCACATGTATGCAGCGCCCGCAGGTGGAAAGCTCGCCGTTTTCCATCACCACACACTGGTAACAGGGAGTGGGGAAATTATTATCGATGATATACGGGAAGGCGCTGCGCAGGTTGAAGATGGGGTATCCCTCATCCATCAGCTGCCCGATTTCCGCACAGCAGGCCACTTTATCCTCACGGGTAAGCACCAGGTCCCGGGTGTCTGGATAAGGCGTGTGAAAATTGAAAGAGACAGCCCGCACATTCGGCAGTGTGCGCGCTACATCGCACACACTGCGGATGCAGCCTTTGTTAATCTGGTTCACGGCCATGTACAGGCATATGTTATCCGACGTTGCCTGCTCGATATTCCGCATGATAAGGTCATAGGTATTGCCGCGGATGATGTTATGGTGCTCCTTATCACCATCCAGGCTCAGCAGAATCAAATCCGCCTCCGGTAAATCCAGTCCCTGCGTTCCGTTGGTCACGATGTTCACGATTCTGAACCCCATTTCCTTTGCCTCGCGCACCAGGTCGCGTATCGTCTTGCCACTATCCTTCCACAGGAAAGTCTCACCACCGCAGAAGAACAGAATCCGCACCCCCATGGAGTACAGCTGCTCCATTTCGGCCTTCACCTGGGCATAGGGGTGAATAATGGCGGTCAGATTATTCACCGAGCAATGCTTGCAGCGCAGGTTGCAGCGGTCCGTCACGATG
>JAZRBC010000031.1:0-10047 GCA_045634905.1 Akkermansia sp. | reverse complement strand
CTGCTACACGCTGCCGGAAATCCCCCCCATGGATTTCTGCCCCGGCGACCGCGAAACCCTCATCGCGCAGCTCGTGTAAGAGCCGACATTTCAGAAATCAGCTTTTCAACCGGGATAAGGGAATGCCCCTTATCCCGGTTTCCTTATTCAGGCCCAGAGGGTAAGATACACAAATACGCCCCAGACAATGATGCAGAGGAAGCCGAGAACCAGGGCGATGTAATCGGCCATACCCAGCGGGGCTCTGCGAGGGCAGAGCAGGGCGGCCAGCCAGGCGGACAGCGGCACCAGCGGCGAAAGAAGCAGTCCGCTGATGGCAACGTAAAAACCCGGTCCGAACCATATTTTGGCACCAGGTGGCGGCGGGGCTGCCAAAGCATCTGCCACCAGTGCAATGCCGTGAATCAGCAGCGCGTACAGTCCGCAGAGCAGGGGAACCCAGCTCAGAATACGAACCCACACGTGTCTGGGGAAGAGGATGCGTTTCATGATGCGGGGGTCGTTTCGGTGGGGGGCTGCTGTTGTTGCTGCCGGATGAGCAGGTCAAAGGGCAGCACGCAGGCACCTATGGTGAAGGCACCGACGGTGACGGGTATGTCGATGCCAATGGCTGCCGCAGCTGAGGCCGGGGTGGTGAGCAGGCTCCAGGCCGTGTAATGGGCCTCCTGGTCAACCAGATGGTATGGCGTGGTGCCATTGAACCCGGTATAGTGGCAACCTTTGTCGTAACAAGCGGTGATACCGGCCAGAGATTTTCCCCGGCTGACTTCCTGCCCCGGAAGCTCCTGCCAATCGCCCTGCAGGTAAAGCGTCTTGCCACGGATGGTGGCTTCCTTGTACACGATTTCAGCCTGACTGCCTTCGATGGGCTTGTCGGTCACGCTGCGGCACGGGTCGAACCACCAGGAATCATAGCAGACCCGGTATCTGGTGCGCTGGCCGCGGAGATAGGTCTTGCCCTCGTGCTTGTAGAGAACCTTGTTTTCCGGTATGCTCACTCCCTGGCGGTAATACCCGAGCCTGTGGATTCTGGAGTGGGTCTGGAACGCACAGGAACTCAGCCCCAGGGAGCATAGTACGGTGGCGGTAAGGAGCTTGTTCATATCTGCGGTCGGGAGGCGTTGAAGCGGGTGAGGTAGAAGGCAACCAGCAGTTGCAGTATGTTATATGCCGGAGTGATGCCGCTGAGCAGTATTTTCAGACTCTCGGGCAGGGAGGGACGGGGCAGTAGTCCGGCGTTGATGAGCTCTGCCCAGGTAAGCTGCAGACCGAGCAGTGCCGCCATGCTCAGGAATGCCACCAGAAGCCACCGCGGCATGAGTATCTGCCCGCTGCGGGCTGCGACCAGCTGCGACAGGCGGCCGTAGGCTACAAAATACCACGCATAGCCGAACAGCGGGACAAGCAATGGCAGCGCGGCAGCCAGCGGCGTGGGAATCCAGGCGGGTTCGCCCCCTCCGGTGGGCAGTTGGGATACATTGCTCCAGGTGCGGTACACCAGCACCACGAGGATGACGGCTCCGGCAAGGCTGCGAAGCGCATTGACTGCCAGCCATCCGGCCACGGCCAGAGACTGCTCAGGGTTCTGGAGCTCATCAGATGGGGGCTCCCAGGGGATGTATGCGCAGATGGCCAGTATCAGCAGGGCGATGAACAGGACCTTGGTTGAGCGGAAAACGGGGGGATTCATATGGCAAAGCGTGAGATGGATAGGTGCTGATTATGGTTAGTCAGATGAATGGCTGGTTCCGATATGGATGAAACTCATCACCCACCAGAGAATAAGGCAGCCGAGCCAGTAGACGGGGTAGTTCCCGTAGCTTTCGTGGCAGCAGATGAAGGAGAACAGGGTGAACGCCGGCAGGACGAGCAGAATGCCAGCCGCCACGAGAAACAGGCTGCCCCGGCGGGGAAGCCGCACGCCGGCAGCAAACAGTGCCGCTGCGGCCACGCTGTACCACAGCACCGCGCCGCGCCCGCTGGCCAGCGCCTCAGCGCTGCAGGATTCATTTACATCCACCACCTGCAGGTGGATACTCAGCCCGAGAAAGACCGCCAGAAGCAGTGCACCGGAAATACGGAAGAATAGAGGCATAGAATGTTCGTGGAATCAGGGTTAGTATATCACGGAAACAGGCCGGGCATGCCCGGCTGGGATTTCAGCCAGTTGATGAATTCGTGGTCCTCGGCTTCCATGTCCCGCACATGGCTGCCCCGCTGTACAGTATCACTGTAGAAGGTGTAACCCTCGTTCTGCGAGGGAAAATTGACAACTATGCGGGGTACGTACAGAGTCAGCGTGAAACGGTAAAGGGTTTCGTTGTTGAAACGTATCCATTTCTGCAGCTCGGGCGTGCGGGCCCCTTCCTCTGCCGTCAGGAAAACGCGTCTCTCCACTCGCCCGCCGTCGTAGATGAAGGCCTGCATATTCCCCTCGCCGGTCATATTCGGCGATTTGCAGCCCACCAGCCCCAGCGCGGCCATGGCGGCAAGCAGATTTCTGAAGGTGAAATGGTTGAACATGGTAAGGTTGCCGGATTTCGTAAGCTATATTAGCAGATGAGGCTCCCCGGCGCAAGATGCTTATTGGTTATTTAATCTGAGCACCACATGTGGCGGGGGCTATCTGCCGATTCGTGGAACAGGAGGCTGGAGTTTTCATTGGGCCAGCCGAAAGGGTATTCTGCCGTGGCTCCCAGCCCGGAGGCTGGGGGACCAGGCTGAATATTCATCTGCCGGCGGAGAATCTGCAGCTCCTGCTGTTGGAGGAAGATGATGGCTGCGAGGGCTCCGGTAATACCGGCCGCAGCCACCGGGCAGACTTTGCCCTGCAGCCGCCGGGCGAGCAGAATGCCGGGGATAATGGTAAGCACCGCTGCTATGGCACCGACGAGCAGTATACCTGTAGTGCTGTTGAACATCAGGCACGGACAGAAGAAAGAAACGCAGGCCGAGGCAAGCCAGAAACTGAGCCCCAGTGTGGTCAGTGCCGGTATGCAGCTGCGCAGCAGCGCGCTCGGGTACTTGCTCATGACAGCTGGTCAGTGGGTGCAGTCGGCAAAGCCGTTTTCACGGAAGATGGTGCGCACCTGGTTGGTGAGCTCGGGAGCGGGCGGCTCTACATCCATGAGGGGGTAGGTAAGCCCCAGCTCGCCCCATTTGAACTTGCCCATCTGGTGGAAGGGCAGCACATCCACCCGCTGCACATTGCCCAGCCCGGCGGCATAGCGCGCCAGGGCGGTAATGTCGTCCAGCTGGTCGGTGAGGCCGGGCACCAGCACATAGCGCAGCCACATGGGGGTGCCGCGTTTTGCCAGCTTTTCTGCAAAGTCAAGGGTGGGTTGCAGGTTCTGTCCCGTCACCAGCTTGTATTGCTCCGGGTTCCAGGCTTTGATATCCAGCAGCACCAGGTCGGTATCTGCCAGCAGGGAATCATCGGCATTGCAGCCGAGGTGGCCGGAGGTATCGATGCAGGTGTGCAGCCCCATCTCCTTGCATCCGCGCAGCAGGGCACGCGTGAAATCCGGCTGGAAAAGAGGGTCGCCACCGCTGATGGTCACGCCGCCCTTGGCATTTTTGAGGAAAGTGGCATAGCGGCCGATTTCCTCCAGCACATCCTCCACCGTGCGTTCCTTGCCCTGGCGCTTGAAGGAGGTATCGGGGTTGTGGCAATACTGGCAGCGCAGGCTGCAGCCAGCCAGGAACACAATGAAACGGATGCCCGGCCCATCGACCGTGCCGCAGGATTCTACTGAGTGAACAAGACCAGATACAGAGGCTGCTGTCATGCCCGTATGTTAGCACAGAATGGAACGATTATCAATCAAATTACATAGGTGAGCACCTGGGCCTGATGCCCTTTGGGGCAGGAGATGAGGGACAGAGTGATAGCTGCTGAGGGGAGCTTGAATGCGGCAGCAATCAGTCTGCGGTATTCCTTCATCTGCCCGGCGTAATGGTCAGTGAGCCAATCCTCAAAACAGGCATAGCCTTCTCTCGGCCCCGGCTGGTTGGTCTTGAAGTCGATGATGTGAGCGGCTGTGACCTTACCCTGTGCATCGTGGGTGAGGATAAGCCTGTCGATGGTAGCGGATACCCATTCGTTCCGGGAGTTGATGGCTTCGATGGATTGCTCATTGTAGACTTCCTGGCCGGTCTGAGCGGTGAAGAGCTCTGCCACATCCGGCTGCTGCAGGGCGGTGGCTACCACCTTCTGAGCCTCACTTTCCGGATTCTGCATCCAATCGGGCAGGGGTGCATTAAGCCAGCGGATCTGCTCGAAACAGGCATGGACACGAGTGCCGAAGTCAGCACCGGAAGTATTGCCACTCATGATAGCAGACCGCATTTCTCCCTGTGCGGTCTCTCCTGCCATGGCGGACGGGGAGATGCGTTTCCTTTCCGTACGGACCGCACCCAGGGACTTTAATTCCTGCAGGGACGCCGACTGTTCCCCTTTGGCTGCTTTCTGCAGATACCAGTCGGCATGGCCGAACTCAACAGGGGCATCCGGAGCTGGCTCTGATTTTTGCCCCTGCAGTGCTTCCAGAATCCAGTCAGATTCCTTTTCGCATTTTTCCTTCCCTTGCTCCGGCAGCAGGAGGTAATTGGCATAGCGGGCACGGGTGAGGGCTACATACATCAGGTTGTAACTGTCGTCCCGGCGGGCATGTTTCCATGAATCCTCGTAGTGCAGCAGCTCCGGCCAGAACTGCCGCTCTGCCGCTGTTCCGGGGTGGACCAGAATGCCTTCCCGGGTTTCGGAAATGAAGTAAGGAATCCCTTCCGCCCGAGGTTGGTCCACGGCCTTGGTGCCCAGGAATGGCAGAATCACAGCATCGAACTCTGCGCCTTTACTCTTATGCATGGTCATGACCTGTACAAACCGGGCCGAGCCATTTTCCTTGCGGCAGCAGGTGCGCATGTGCAGCAGCCATTCATTCAGCGAGCCCCCCGCAGCATCGAAACTCACAGTTTCCTCCAGCCACTCGTGAATCATGCGGTGTGAATCAAGAGATGGCAGGTAGTCAGCCAGCGCCCGAATCATAGCCGCATACCCTCGCGTGTTGAGCTGGTGAATCCAGAAATCCCAGGCTTCACTACGCGAAATCTGCTTGTTTTCCGGCTGCATGATGCGGGCCAGCGGTGAGTGGCGTAGTACGTTGTATCGGTATTTATCGGCGGGTTCTTTGAGCCACAGGAAAAACGAGAGAAGTAACTCGCCCAGTGGGGAGGCTTCTGCCAACGGGGAATCTTCCACAAGCTGCACCGGGATTTCCGGTTTATACCGCCGTAACCAGGAAACGATGTTCCGGGCGTCATTTCCCTTTCGCACCAGAATCGCGACGCTGATGCCGTTTTTCAGCCTGCGTTGTTTCTGCCCGACTGCTTCCGTGAGTTCATCCAGTATATCGCCAATGGCCTGGCAGGCATTCTGAACGGTTTGTCCGGCGGTTGTTCTGGATAGGAGCTGAACGCGGACATAACCTTTTTTAGCACTGTTGCTTGCGTGACTGCTGTGCTGGGCGAATTCCGGGTCCACCTCAGAGATTGAGCCAAAGACCAGGTTGGTGAAGTCCATGATTTCCGGCACTGAACGGCGACTTTCACTCAGGGAGGAATTGGTGAGCCCGTGTTTCTGCCAATCGTAGCCATCCGTGCAGGGAAGTGTGGCGCGAAGCTGCTCGAAGAGTTCTGCGGATGCACCGCGGAAACTGTAGATGCTCTGCTTCTTATCGCCCACGACAAAGAGGGATTTATCAGGATACTGCGCATTTTCCTTCAGCAGGTTGCTGAGGATTTCCCACTGCACAGGGTCGGTGTCCTGGAATTCATCGAGCATCCAGTGGTCGAGCTTCGTGGTAAGGTTGAGCGCCATGCCTGATTCCTCCCCCGTGGCGTCCTGTCCGAGCAGCTGGCGGGCTCCCTGCTTGATATCATCGAACGAGCACAGGCCCTCGCTGAGGATGCATTCCCGGTAAGCGGAGTAGTACTTATTCAGCAATTCATGCATGGCCTCCGACTGCTCCTGAACCGAACGCAGGAAAAGCCTGGCACAGGCTGTCTTTACCTCTTTAATCAGGTGACGAATCTGGTCATCGCAGCCCTGTTCCTCGGGAGGGGCGAGGAATTTCTCATCCTCATTGAACCACCCGGAAAAGGAGTCAGACTCCTTGAACTCGCCCATCCAGATTTTGCCCGCAATAGTGCTGAGCGTTTTTTTGACGTAGCTGCGGGGCTTCTTCCAGCTGATGGAGTCGACCAGTTCGTTGATTTCCTGCTGATAGCCGTTTATTTCTTCGTCTGTTATCAGTCGGGCATCGCTGCAATCGGGGAGTCCGAAAGGTGTCGGGTTGCCCCAGGGGGCTTTCTGCGGAAACTCTTTGTATAGACTCAGGTAGGTGTTGACGTTTTTCTCCATCAGCTCGAGGAGGGCACCTCCTTTATCCTCTGCTATGCTGGCCAGCAGGGTGATGAGCGCGGATTCGTGGTGAGATGACCTCTCGCTCTCTGCGAGCATGGCGAGCAAGGCTGTGCGGGTGGCTCGCTGCTGCTGCAGGGCGTTCATGGGGGAAACGCTGCCGAGCCCGGCGCGCCGAAGGTCTGCTGCTACCACCCGGTTGAAAAAGCTGTCGAGTGTGGAGAGCTGCAGGTCTGAACTTTTGCTCAGCACCCGCATGAGTAATCCGGCAAAGAATTCGGTGGTGAGCTGCGGCAAAGCCGGTTCACCGGGGATGGGGGTAAGTTGCTCCGGGAAGCAGCCTTGAGCCACGGCCCGTTTCAGCAAGGGAATCGCCGCCGGGAACAGCGCCACAGGATTGGCTGATGGCGAGAGCGACATGTCGGCGTTCACATGCAGGCCTGTCCATGTTTCCCACACTCGGGCGGCCATGCCGTTGCGTGAGGGAAAGTCGTGGTCGGCTTTGCCCAGTGCGCCATCGGAAATCGCCTGGAAAATTCGGTTGCGGAACTCACCTGCAGCCTTTTTCGTGAAGGTAAGGGCAATCATCTTCTCCGGTTTTGCCCCCAGCGCCAGCAGGGCTACGAATCGCGAGGTGAGCTGGTAGGTCTTACCCGTGCCGGCAGAGGCAGCAATGAGATTGCCGTTGATTTGTCTGGAATAGGAAGCGTTCATGGGGTAATTCATTGGTTGACTGTTTCCTGCTGCGGAATGCGCAGGGTCGGCAGACTGCACATGACGCGTGGGTCCGGGTCCTTGTAGATGCTCAGCGCGCCGAAATTGCTGTAGTTCATGCTGCGTCCCAGAGATTCTGCTGAATACAGGCACTTACCTGCGCGCATGAGCGCTGCGGCTGACTGTACGCAGGCCATGGCCTGAGCATGCAGCTCCGGTGTCATGGCCGATTTGTTGCTCATGCCGCCCATGGGGGAATAGGTCACCGTACCAGGTTTGGTTCGGGGTATGTTGTAGAAAGCTGTTTCCGGTAGCTCATCGAGCTGGTATATCTGCCGCAGCGCTTCTGCATAGAGCGGCAGCTGCACGCTGGCCCAGCGGAAGGTTTCACCCTTTTCATTCTCCAGCGTCAGGTCGGCGGGAATGTAATGCTGGTACAAGGCAGCGGAAGATTCGGACAATTTCTCCCAGTGTGTGCTGCGTGGGCCGGAATCATTTGTCTTGTAATCAATCACGCGCATACGACCATTTTCCCGGTGGCGGTCGACGCGGTCTACCCGCATATCAAAGAGCAGGGGCTCGCTTCCATCTGCTGCAGGTAGCTGGAAACGCAACTGTTCCTCGCAGAGGATGACCTCCCAGCCGTTGCAGAGCTCCTGGGCATGCAGGTGGGCAAACACCTGCAGGCTTTTCTGCAGGTTGCGCAGAAGAATGCGAATGGGGATGGGGAGCTTGTCTTCTTCATCGCCGTATTGCCTGCTCACATGACCGGTTGCTGATTTTTCTGCGTAGGTGGCGATTTCTTCTGTTAATGCAGCAATGTCGCTATCGGCATCTGCGCTGGAAAAACGGGTGGTGATATCCTGCAGTATTGCGTGCAGCAGGGTGCCGTACTCCGCTGCATCCGGTTCGGATTTTCCTTCCTCCAGCGCATCTCCCGGAGATATCTTCAGCAGCTTCTCCATCCAGAAACGAAGGGGGCAGCTCAGGAAATTCTTGATGGCGGAAGGAGAGAAGCTGCGCTGCGGGTCGGCATAGGGATTAGAGATGCCTGGTGCAATGAGAGCCACGTTTTCCATGGAATCCTCTGTTGCAGATGCTGTATCCTGCGAGATGAAGGGAAGCAGGTCATAGGCTGCTGTGCCGGTTTCGGCGGGTGGGTCTGAGAACAACCAGCTGACCCGCTCGGCGGTTTGTGCAGTAGTATTGCAGCGCAGAAGCAATGAGGATGGCGCAATGGGGGTGCCGTCTACTGAGCAGGATGCCAGAACAAAATGCACTGCGCCGGCCGGTCGACTGTTCAGTAGCGCGGTGAGCAGGAAGCTGTCACGTGCGCAGCGGGTGGTGTCGCTGGTCATGTTCAGGAAACTGCGGTAGGCATTCGGCAGGTAGGCATCTGCCGGCATTCGTTCCGGCACATAACCATCGTGCATGCCTGCCAGAATGACTCTGGGAGCCCGGGCGTAGCAGAGCTCGCGCCAGCCACGCAGGTTGATGGATGTATCTCGTTCATCTGCGCCCTCCAGAGCACCGGGAGACTGCTTTTCTATACGATGCGCCAGCAGCATCAGAGTGGCCAGGGGCGGGCAGCTGATGGTCTGGTGGGCGGACAGGTCGGCGGCTTCTCGTATGTTATCTGCCAGGATGCGCGAGGCTCGTTTCCACTCTGGTGCAGACAGGTGCCCCTGAAGGGCATCGGCCAGTTTTCGGAGACAGCCCGGCAGGCTTAGGGAATCCATGCTGTCATTTAACAGCTGGACGATGCTTTCGGTGTAGTCGATATAACGCTGCAATCTGTGTTGTGCCTGTTCCTCTGAAGCTTTCTGCATCTGCCGGTGCATGAGGTGCAGCAGGTGGTGGGGCGTGGAGGGCAGGTGCTCGAAGCACAGTTCCGTGAGGTAGCGGTTGAAGTCGGATAGTTGCTGAGCCGGGGTCAGGCTGCTCTGAAGTGTGCGGTTTCGCAGCAGGGTTAGAAAATCCTCCATGGCGCGGTTACTGCCTGCCTCCTCCTGACTCCATGCGCTGCAGGCATTGCAGAGCTGGCGGGGAATCCGGCCTGCCTCAGTGGCAAGCAGGGAGCGTCCCTCCGGCATGCTGATTTTCCAATCCGGCAGGAATGCGGATACCAGCATAGGGGAAAGTGTGTTATCGCAGGAGGCCAGCAGCACTTCGTCTGAAGTGCAGCCCCCGGCCAGTTCTCTGACCTTGTGTCCGAACGCCTGCACGCTGCCGGTGGGGTGGATGGTGTTGCAATGTCCGTCGGACTCACAACTGGTAGAGGGAATTTCAATCGGGCATTCGCTCCAGCCCATGCGGGTGTGCGGACCTTCGGTAATGATGGGAATCGGCTGTCCGAAGGTGTCAAATCTCCCCGCTTCCTCTGCCGGGGCATTCACCCAGATTTCAACATGCGCTGCACCTGTATCAGCCATGCGCTGAAGATACAGACGGTTCAGCGGGGATAGTTCCGGTACACAGGCAATGATGACCAGCCCGCGGGGCGTGGGATTAGCCAGTTCTGCTGCTCTGCTTTGTTCTGCCGGGGTGAGACCCCATGCCTGCAGCTGCTCATCCACGCTGGCAAAGGTGGTGCGCAGGACGTTCCATCGTTCCTGCTCGTAGCTGAGTGTGTTTTTCCACTGTTCTTCAGGCTCCTGCAAGTATTCCTGTACAAACCGCTGAGCCATTTCATCCTGCCAGTCAGGGGTGCGGGCTTCCTGCTCCAGCTGTTTGCGTATGCGTTGCATCTGGGTGGCTACCTCCAGCAGCCAGGGCAGGGGCTTGTCGTTCATGGAGTCGTCCAGCACATGCAGCCAGGCTGCCATGGTTTCCATCTCAGTAGCCATGTGCTCCCCTTGGCCGGAAAGTAATTGCCCAGCCAGTATGATTCTGGGCATGAGTATGGGGCCAGC
>JAZRBC010000030.1:0-4305 GCA_045634905.1 Akkermansia sp. | reverse complement strand
GGCATGCTGGTGAGCACCGTGCTGTGCCAGGTGTTCAACCTGCCCGTGGAAACTATCGGCTCCCGCTTCGGCGAGCTGCCGCAGGGGCTGCCTGCCCCCCACCTGGCCGATGTGGACTGGACCAAGCTGCCCCAGCTGGTGCAGCCGGCCTTTGTGATTGCGCTGCTGGCGGGCATTGAATCGCTGCTGAGTGCCAGGGTGGCCGACGGTATGACCGGCAGCCGCCACCATCCGAATACCGAGGTTATCGGCCAGGGCGTGGGCAACATGGCCTCTGCGCTGTTCGGCGGTATCCCCGCCACCGGTGCCATCGCCCGCACCGCCACCAACATCCGCGCCGGTGGCAAGACTCCCGTTTCCGGCCTCATTCACGCGGTCACACTGCTGCTCATCCTGATGCTGGCCGGGCAGTATGCTGCCATGGTGCCGCTGTCGGCCCTGGCCGGTATTCTGGTCATCGTGTGCTGGAATATGGCCGAGGTCTCCACCTTCACGCACCTGCTCAGGGGGCCGCGGCAGGATGCCGTGGTGCTCTGCCTCACCTTCATCCTCACCGTGCTGATTGACCTGGTGGTGGCGGTGGAAGTGGGTGTGGTGCTGGCTGCGTTGCTTTTCATCGGCCGCATGGCTCAGATCAGCAATGTGGAATCCATTTCCCGCGAACTGGAAGGCGAGGACCCCGAGGAGCAGCCTTCCCGCTCCCGTTACCTGCGCCATGTGCCGGATAATGTGGAAATCTTCGACGTGCAGGGGCCCTTCTTCTTCGGCGCTGTGGAGCAGTTCAAGGACCGCGTCATCCGCAATATCGGCCGCGATATCGACTACGTGCTGCTGCGTATGCGCCTGGTGCCCGCGCTGGATGCCTCCGGTCTGCATGCGCTGGAGGACTTCCTGGCCTATTGCCAGCGCCGCGATGTGACACTGCTGCTCTGCGGTGTGCAGAAACAGCCGTTCAAGGTTATCCGTCGTGATTCTCCCTTCATGAACGAGCTGCACGCCGAAAATATCTGCGAGAACATCGATGCCGCGCTGGAGCGCATCCAGCAGCTTGAGGAAGAAAAAGAGCAATCCATCATGCAGCAGCTGCCGCACTGATGCTTCTGGCTCACTTTGGGCTTGAAAAAAGCGTCTTTTTGCGCTTCAATAGAGCGCATGAAGACGCTTGCTTTTCTACTGGCTTCCGCGGCGGCAGTACTTGCCCTTTCCTCCTGTGGTGAGTGTGCCTGCAACTCGTATAATCCGGCGCTGCTGCGCGATGTGCCGGTGACTACTTCCCGCAGCTTCGAGTAAGAGAGGATTACCATGTCGTTCGAGATTCGCGAGAAACCGGAGATGGTGGAGCGCGCCCTGCTGGTCGGGCTGGGCATGCCGGGTGATTCCCGGCGGGAGCGCACCGCTCTGCTGGCTGAGCTGGAGGACCTGGTGAGTAACCTCGGCATCGGTATCGTGGGTACCATGCTGGAGTTCACCCGCGAGGTGCAGGCTAAGTACCTGTGCGGTATCGGCAAGGCCGAGGAAATCCGCGCCAGGGTGCAGGAGCTCCAGGCCGACTGCCTTATTTTCGATAACCTGCTTTCCCCCAGCCAGCAGCGCGAGTGGGAAAAACTGGCGGATGTAACCGTCATCGACCGCGAAGAGGTGATTCTCGACATCTTTGCCAAGCGTGCCCGCACCCGCGAGGCGGTGATGCAGGTGGACCTGGCCCGCATGCAGTACGCCCTGCCGCGCATGACCGGCATGTGGAAGCACCTGGACCGCCAGCGTGGCGGCAGCGGCGGTGGCAAGGGCGGCGGTGCCGCTGCCCGCGGCGAAGGTGAAAAGCAGATTGAGGTGGACCGCCGCCTGGCCCGCGAGCGCATCGAGGCCATTCGCGATGAACTGGAAGTAGTGCGCCGCCAGCGCGGAACCCAGCGCAAGGAACGCACCCGCCAGGGGATTCCCACCGCCGCCATTGTGGGCTACACGAATGCCGGTAAATCCTCGCTGCTCAACCTCATCACCGGGGCAGGGGTGCTGGCGCAGAATATCCTTTTCGCAACGCTGGATACCACCAGTCGCAAGATTGAACTCCCGGACGGCCAGCCGCTGGTGCTCACGGATACGGTGGGCTTCATCCGCAACCTGCCGCACCGCCTGGTGGAGGCCTTCAAATCCACGCTTGAGGAGGCCGTGCTGGCCGATTTCCTGATTCAGGTGGTCGATGCCAGCGATGAGGACGCCCTGCGCCACTACGAGACCACCTGCGAGGTACTGGCCAGCCTGGGCGCTGCGGAGAAACCCATGGTGGTGGTCTGGAACAAGTGCGACCTGATTCCCGAGGAGTTGCGCGAGGTGACCCTGGCGGCGCTGGCTGCCAAGGTGAGCTGCCCCAGCCTGACCATGAGCGTGGTGCAGGAGCAGGGGGTGGATGCCCTCCTGGCCGCCTGTGTGGAGATGCTTTCCCACCGCGTGGAGCGCCAGACCTACCGCATTCCGCTGGCAGAGAGCCGCATCATCGCCATCATGCACCGCGACGGCAAGGTGCTCAACACCGAGTACGAAGGGAACGATGCCCTGGTGGAGGCCATTCTGCCCAAGGAATTTGCAGCCCGCATTGCCCAGTACCGCGTATGAAACGTCTCTGCATAGCCCTGGCTCTGGTGGTGGCTGCCTGTCAGCAGTCGCCGGAGGAGTTGCGTGCTTATTACGAGGCCGAGGGCGACCGCCTGGAGGAAGCCACTAAGAATGTGCGACTGGCCTACACTTTCGAGGATTTCATTGCGAACCCTGAGTACCGCTACACGCGGGATATGTGGCGGGGTGGGGCGCTGCAGGAGTATGCTCCCCTGAATTCCCGGGTGGAAATCCTGCTCGAGGAGCAGCGCGGCCGCTTGTATATCAACGATAAGATAGCCATGGATTTTCCTGTCTGTTCCGGTCGTTTCGGCGGACAGGAAACCCCGGAGGGCAGCTTTCGTATTTCCCAGAAAGTGAAGGAGTACCGCTCCAATCGCTATGGTTCCTTCATGAGCTCGGACGGCAAACGCGTGGTGGAGCGCAATGTATCGGCAGAAGATACCCCGCCCGCAGGAGCCGTGTTCGAGGGGGCGGATATGCCCTACTGGATGCGATTCAACGGCGCAATTGGTCTGCATGTGGGCAATGTGCACCGTTACAGCGCTTCTCACGGCTGTGTCCGCGTGCCGGAGGAGGCCTGCGCCATTCTCTTTGAAAAACTGGCCGTGGGGTCAGAAGTCATTGTGAAGTGAAATAGTTATGATCAAGCGCCTGTTTTCAGCAGCGGTGGAGGGAATTCGCGGGTATGAGGTGCAGGTGGAGGTAGATGCCCGCCCGGTGGAAGACACAGGGCGTATCACCGTGGTCGGCCTGCCGGATGCCGCCGTGCGCGAGAGTGTGCAGCGCGTGACTTCGGCTCTTGCCAACAGCGCCTTCTTCCGCCCCGGCGATATGCTGGTGACGGTGAATCTCGCCCCGGCCGATGTGCGCAAGCAGGGCCCCGGTTTTGACCTGCCCATCGCGCTGGCGCTGGAAATGGCCATTCAGGAGAACTACCGCGATGTGCCCGAACCCTTCAAGCGCCGCGTGCCCACCGGGCTGGAGTCCTGGTGCTTTGTGGGAGAGCTGGCGCTGGATGGCGTGGTGCGTGGTGTGCGCGGCGTGCTGCCGCTGGCGGTGGCCGCGCGTGAGTCCGGGCGGCAGTTCATCATGGTTTCTCCGGAGAACGCTGCCGAGGCCGCCGTGGTCGAGGGGCTTACCGTCTACGCCGTGGGCACCCTGCGCGAGGCATGGGATGTCCTGGTGAATCCCACTAAATTTACACCGTTTACTCTGCCTGCCGATATGCCTCCGGTGCCCGCCGAGGTGGATTTCGATGAGGTGAAAGGCCAGCCTTATGCCCGCCGCGCCATGGAGATTGCCGCCGCCGGTGGTCATAACCTGCTCATGTGCGGCAGCCCCGGCAGCGGCAAGAGCATGCTGGCCTGCCGCCTTTCGACCATTCTGCCCCCGCTCACGCAGGACGAAGCGCTGGAGGCCAGTACCATTCACTCTGTCTGCGGGCAACTGCCCCGCACCGGGGGACTGCTGGCGCACCGGCCTTACCGCAGCCCGCACCACACCATTTCAGACGTGGGGCTCATGGGCGGCGGCTCGAATATCACCCCCGGCGAGATTTCGCTGGCACACCACGGAGTGCTCTTTCTGGATGAGCTGCCGGAGTTTGCCCGCCGCACGCTGGAGACTCTGCGCCAGCCGCTCGAGAGTGGTCATGTAACGATTTCCCGCGCCAGCGGCAGCATGAAGTCG
>JAZRBC010000029.1:0-4342 GCA_045634905.1 Akkermansia sp. | reverse complement strand
GTGGGGCACATTCGTTCCACCATTATCGGTGATACACTTGGCAGATTAGCCCGATTCCTGGGACACAATGTGATAACTGATAACCATATTGGCGACTGGGGAACACAATTCGGTATGATTCTCTGGGGTTGGAAGCACATTCTTGACCAGAATGAGCTGGAAAAAGACCCGATTGAAGCACTTCTGAGCGTATATAAGGAAGTAAATCAGCGTTGCAAAGAGGATGAAAATCTCCTGCCTCTGTGCAAGGAAGAACTCGTGAAACTCCAGGGCGGAGACGAAGAAAATCTGGCTATCTGGCAGAAATGCATTGCCGTAACCAAGATTGGTCTGGAGAAAATCTATTCCCAGCTCGATATCAATTTCGACTACTGGCTTGGAGAAAGTGCTTATAATGATGCACTTGCACCTTTGGTAGAAGACCTGATAGGGAAGGGGATAGCACGCGAAAGCGATGGTGCAATCTGCGTATTCTCCGATGGTTACCACAAGCCGCAGAACGATCCGTTCCTTGTGCAAAAGGATGGTGAGTGGTGTGCTGTACCGGCAATCATCCGTAAAGCCGACGGCGGTTTCCTTTATGCAACCACAGATCTGGCGACACTTGATTACCGCACTCAGAATTTCAACGCAGATGCCATCTGGTATGTGGTGGGTGCCCCGCAGGAAAAACACTTCAAGCAGATTTTTGATATCGAGCGCATGCGCGGCGTGACTGGAGATTTCCGCCACGTAGCATTCGGTTCGATTCTTGGTAAAGATCGCCGCCCGTTCAAGACTCGCTCGGGTGATACCGTGAGTCTGCAGGATGTAATCGATGAAGCCATTACTCGTGCAACTGCAGTAGTAGAGGCAAAGAGCCCGGACATGCCCGCAGAAGAAAAAGCAGCCGTTGCTCAGGCAGTGGGTATCGGTGCCATCAAATTTGCGGAACTTTCGCAGAATCGCATGAGCGACTATATTTTCGACTGGGAAAAGATGCTCGCTCTTACCGGGGATACCGCACCCTATCTGCAGAATTCCTACGTGCGCGTCCGCTCTATCTTCCGCAAGATTGACGGAGAATTCACAGCACCTGACTCATTGATTCTCAATGAAAATGCTGAAATCCACCTTACTCGTCTACTGGTTCGTTTCGGTGAAGTAGTACCTGCCACACTCGATGATTGCCGTCCTAATCTGCTGGCAGCATACCTCTATGAACTGGCTAAGGCGTTCCACAGTTTCTATGAGGCCTGCCCGGTTCTGAAGAGCGAAGGAATCACCCGCGAGACGCGTCTCGCACTCTGCGATCTGACAGCCCGCGTACTTAAGAAAGGCATGGGTCTTTTCGGCATCACCATGCCGGAGCGCATGTAATGCCACCCCACATGAAAGCAATAAATTCCATCCTCTGCCTTGCAGTTGCAACACACTGCTGGGCAGAGGATAACTCTTATAATAAAGACTCCGTTTTCACCCCTGAAATTCCCTGTGTCCAGATATCAGTTTCGAGTGAAAACGAGCATGTTTCCCGCTTGGTCAACCTGGGTCTGCAGGACGTTCTTTTCGGCTATACCGAACGAGCAAGCCAATACTTCACCCAGGCGCTCACTCTCGATTCAGACTGTGTTCTGGCACATGCCTGCATGCTTGCTGTCACTCCTGCCGGCAGCGACACTTACCGCCACCACCTGCAGGAATTAAACCAGCTCCTGAGTGCATCCATACTCAACCCTGTGGAAGAGTGGTATCTCTCCACCCTTCTTCAATACGTGAGCGGTGACCTCTCCGGTACAGCAACTGCATTCAAGGAACGAGCAGCACGGTACCGCCGCGACACCATGGCTGCCTGCTGGGACATTGTATTGAACCACTATGCCAGAACAGAAACAGCTGCATCCCTGATTAACCGGGCAGATAAACTCACCGCAAATCACCCGGAAAATGGTCTCGTACATATGTGCCGGGCTCTGACTGAGGAACATTCCGCATCTCTCTCCGAAAACGGTCTCAGAAGCTCCCAGAAAGCCACCGAATTACTGCCGGAGAACCCAGTAGCCCATATGCTTCGCGGACGTCTTCTCGCGCTTGCTGCAGCCCCGGATAAAGCTCTCCAGCAGTTCGAACTGGCAGCCCGGTATTCTATCCCCTCAAGCGAGCTTCATCTTACTGCCCGTCTTTCACAAATCAGCGCCAGGATTCAATCCGGCGACAAAAAACTCTGGATTGAGGCGCTTCAGGAAGCGCGGAAACTCGCTCAGGAATCTACAGATGATACCCCCACTACCGATGCCGGAATACTCCTGTATTGGGAAGGTCGCAGCATGTTGCTGCGCATGCTGGTACTTCAGGAGACTCCACCGGCCAGCCAGGCAATCAACATGGCCTCCAGAACCTGCAATGCTCAGGAGAACACACCTCTTGAGATGATGCAGAGCTGCCTAGTGGAAGCCATACGCGCACGCTCTCTTGCTCAGACAGACCGTAAATCCACCGCTGCCAGATGCCTTGCCAGCGCAGAAAAGCATATGCAGCGACTGCAGAGGGCAGGGGATTTATCTTCATCCATGCTTCGCCTGTGCCACCAGCGTGCTCTGCAAGCTTGCACGGGTGCCATTCTCCGAGCCAAAATCGCCTTATACAACACTACTGCGGATATCTGGAAGGAACAGCTGGCAGAGCTGCTTGCCAGTCCTACATCGCGCCTTTTGCCACCACCACTTCCGCATAGTCGGTCCCATTAATCTCCTCCCGGGGATGTTCCACGTGGAACATCCCCTTTATTTTTTCAGCCTTTTCTTTACATCCGGGAATCAATGTGCTAGACTGGTGCCATGAGTTTAAGGTCCATCATCAGTGCTTGTATCGTTTTCGCCACCCTCCAACTCTCTTCATGTGCTTATATGCAGACCCACAAGAATATAGAGGAAGCAGCGCGGACTCATACAGGATATGAACTCACTTCATCCATTGAGCTGTACAGGGCAGGGGAGCAGTATTATCTGGCGACAACATATCAGCAACTGCGCAAACACTATCCGGTTATCTACGATTCAATCTTCCTCAATGGCAGCAATCACCCCACCTGGGAAGCTGTCGATAACCAGCAGGCCAAAGTATACCACCCCATTTCCTCCGGTACAGCCACTATTCTGCAGAGAAACGATGGATACGCCAGCCTGCAGGTTCTGAGCGATGAAATCAAAAACAGCAATTCTCCGGCCTCAACCACCTTGCCCTCCGGTGCGCAGCGCTGCGGCGTCAAGGCTGAAATCGCTGGTAACTCTGTTATCTGGCCGGCCAATGATACACCTTCGGATACACCGTGGGGAGTACGCATTCTCAGCGCTGTAGACCAAGTCTGTATCGACTGGCCCGGCACCATCGCCTACAACGTCGCCATCCCCATCATGGCACCCTTTGTATTCTTTCATGAATTTCTGAACGAAGATTAATATACTACTATGAACATCAAGCAAACAGCTATCATCATCAGCTGCGGTCTCTCTGCCCTGCTCAGTTCGTGCAGCGTCTGCAGCCGCACGGCGGCGGCCGACTACGGACGCAGCGCCGAAGCTATCCTTCTCCCGCTGGAAAAACCCACCCTCCACCAGGCTGGAAAAGAGTGGTACATCCAGGGCGAAAAGGCAACCATTGAACGCAGCAACGCCTCCTGGATTGCCCCCGAACTGCTCCCTGATGACAAACGCCATCCTGAGCGCTACACCCTGGCAGATGAGGAATTCACCCCCGTCTACTCCCCCATTTCCGACACACTGGCCAACAACCTTATCAAAGGAAATTACACCCATTCCGATGCCATCAGATTCATCAACCACAAATGGGTCAACGAGCTTCCGGAAGGCGAGAAAAAAACAGTACAGACAAAAGCCTCAACCCCCGCTTTCTTCCGCAATATGGACTCTCACCGATTGCTCAAATCGGAGCAGGGAAACAGCTACCTTCTGGCCAAGATAGGTGAGATGAGCGCAGACCTTAGCGCTGTTATTGCATATCCCTTTGCCGGGCTGTGCGCCATCATCATCGACACCCCGGCGAGTTTATTCTACAGTCCGCCGAACAGACAAATCCAGAAAGCGGAAGCAGAAGAAGTCGAATAAATCCTCATCTTACCCCTTGGATACTTATGAAATCCAAGGGGTAAGTCTTTCATTAATAAGCAATTAAATCACTTATTCACAAAATCTGTGAATAAGTGTGTGAATAAACGGTGATTAATGTGGTAAATAACTATTCTTAACAGGTCTAGTTCGGTTATCAACCAGGGTTATCAACAGATATTTTATTTATAACTAATTTATACATGGTTGATTATGATATTTATTAACTTATTCACAAG